>NZ_NEJR01000021.1:0-93930 GCF_002113165.1 Pseudomonas sp. B19(2017) | reverse complement strand
ATATCCGAATTAGCCAAGAGTGTTCAAAAGGCATTCTGGCAACAGAATTTCTTGACGACCATAGAGCATTGGAACCACCTGATCCCATCCCGAACTCAGCAGTGAAACGATGCATCGCCGATGGTAGTGTGGGGTTTCCCCATGTGAGAGTAGGTCATCGTCAAGATTCATTTCGCAAAACCCCTATCTGCGCATGCAGGTAGGGGTTTTGTCTTTGTGGCGCAAAAATCTCCAGCCCTACGCAATCCCCTGTGTGGGAGCGGGCAAGCCCGCGAAGCAGGCGACGCGGTGTATGGCACCGGCTGCGCCGGTGTTCGCGGCCACGGCCGCTCCCACAGGGGACCGCTCCAGCAACCCTGTCAGTCTGACCGGCGATCTCCTCCCACAATTCGAGCCAGAACACTAGAATAGCCCCACGCACCTATTCAGAAGCGCTATATGCCCAATCCTGTCGAACCTGAAACCCTGGCCCAGTTGCCGCTGGACGAGCTTGTCGCTTGCCACGAATGCGACCTGCTACTGCGCAAGCCTGTGCTCCAGCATGATGAGAAGGCACAATGCCCGCGCTGCGGCTACGAGCTCTACGCCCATCGGCACAATGTGGTCAACCGCAGCCTGGCCTTGGTACTCACCGCTTTGCTGCTGTTTGTGCCGGCCAATTTCCTGCCGATCATGCAGCTGCACCTGCTTGGCCAGACGTCGGACGATACCGTCTGGAGTGGCGTGCTGGGCCTGTACAATTCGCAAATGCGCGGTGTGGCCGTGGTGGTGTTCCTCTGCAGCATGGCCATACCGTTGGCAAAACTGCTCTGCCAGCTGTTCGTGCTATTGAGCATCCGCCTGAACGTGGGGCGTAACTTCGGCCTGCTGTTCTACCGCATCTATCACCACTTGCGGGACTGGGGCATGCTCGAGGTCTATTTCATGGGCGTGTTGGTGGCCATCGTCAAACTGGTGGACCTTGCCGAACTGACCGTGGGCCTGGGGCTGTTCTGCTTCATCAGCCTGTTACTGATCCAGGTTTGGCTCGAAGTGGTGATGTCACCGCACCAGATCTGGAGTGCGCTATCAGGGGAGGACCTGCATGCGGGCGATTGATGCAGGCATTCTTGTCTGCAATGAATGTCACGAGCTGAACCGGCAACAGCCAGGCAGCACCTCACAAACCTGTACACGCTGCGGCGCCATCGTGCATGCCCGTCGGCCGAACAGCATCGCGCGTACCTGGGCGCTGCTGATTGCCGCGTCGATCCTGTACATCCCGGCCAACATGCTACCGATCATGACCGTGAGCACTCTGGGCCAAGGCAGCCCTGACACGATCATGTCCGGCGTCATCACCTTGCTCAAGCATGGCATGTTGCCGATTGCTGCCGTGGTGTTCATTGCCAGTATCCTGGTGCCCACGTTCAAGCTGGTGGGCATTGGCTTGCTGTTGTACTCCGTTCAGCGTCGGCAACCGCTTTCGGCGCGGCAGCGGATATTGATGTACCGCTTCATCGAATTCATTGGGCGCTGGTCCATGCTCGATATCTTCGTTATCGCCATTCTGGTGGCGGTGGTGAATTTCGGCCGAATAGCCAGTGTCGAAGCCAACCTGGGCGCTGTAGCCTTTGCAACTGTGGTGATCCTCACAATGCTTGCCGCTTTAACTTTTGATCCCCGACTGATTTGGGATAACACGGAGTCGGATGACGACCATGAGTGACCTGCCAACGGCTAAAACCCGCCCAGCCTCGAACTGGTCGGCCATCTGGATCCTGCCTTTGATCGCCTTGATGATTGGTGGCTGGCTTGCGTGGCAGGCTTACCGTGATGCCGGTGTGGAAATTGAAGTCCGCTTCGAGTCGGGCGAAGGTATCGTCGCCAACAAGACTGAGGTGATTTACAAGGGCATGCCGGTGGGCAAGGTCAAAAGCCTGGTGCTCGACGCCAAGGGTGAGAACCAGGGGGTGATCGCCACCATCGAGATGAACAAGGCTGCCGAGCCGCATCTGACCAAGGGTACGCGTTTCTGGCTGGTGAAGCCGAGCGTCAGCCTGGCGGGTATCTCCGGCCTTGAAACACTGGTGTCAGGCAACTATATCGCGGTCAGCCCGGGGGAGGGGGAGCGCACCAAGCGTTTTACTGCCTTGAAGGTGGCACCACCGCTGTCGGACACCGAGCCCGGCCTGCACCTGACCCTCAAGGCCGAGCGGCTGGGCTCGCTCAACCGTGACAGCCCGGTGTTCTACAAGCAGATCCAGGTGGGCCGGGTTAAAAGCTATCGGCTGTCCGAGGACCAGAGCACCGTCGAGATCAAAGTCTTCATCGAGCCGGCCTATGCCAGCCTGGTGCGTAAGCACACGCGTTTCTGGAACGCCAGCGGCGTCAGCATCGATGCATCGCTCTCGGGCGTGAAAGTGCGTAGCGAATCGCTGTCGAGCATTGTCGCCGGTGGTATCGCCTTTGCCACACCGGAACACCGCAAGGACAGCCCACCCACAGACTCGAACCTGCCGTTCCGTCTGTATGAAGACTTCGACGCGGCCCAGGCCGGTATCCGGGTAAAGGTCAAGCTGAGCGATTACGAGGGCCTGCAGGCGGGCCGTACGCCAGTGATGTACAAGGGCATCCAGGTGGGCTCGCTGAAATCCCTGACGATGGCAGACAACCTGGCCAGTGCGTCGGCCGAGCTGACTCTGGACCCGTTGGCCGAGGATTATCTGGTCGAGGGCACGCAGTTCTGGGTGGTCAAGCCATCGATTTCCCTGGCGGGTATCACCGGCCTTGAGGCGCTGGTCAAGGGCAACTACATCGCCATTCGCCCTGGTGACAAGGGCGCGCGGCCCGAGCGTGAGTTCGAAGCCCGCGCCAAGGCGCCGCCGCTCGACCTCAAGGCACCAGGCTTGCACATGGTGTTGTTCGCCGACACCCTGGGTTCGCTGGAGGTTGGTAGCCCGGTCATGTACCGCCAGGTGAAGGTGGGTAGCGTGCAGAGCTACCAGTTCGCGCGCAACAGCAACCGCATCCTGATTGGTGTGCATATCGAGAAGGAGTACGAAAAGCTGGTCAATGGTTCGTCGCGCTTCTGGAATGTCAGTGGTATCACCCTGACAGGCGGCCTGTCGGGCATCAAGATCAAGAGTGAATCACTGCAGACCCTGATGGCCGGCGGTATCGCGTTCGACACACCACGGCCCGATGTGCCGCTCAAGCGTCACATTCCACGCTTCCGCCTGCATGACAGCCAGGACGCGGTCAACCGCGCGGGTACGTTGATCACCATTCGTGTGGATCGTGCCGATGGCCTCAAACCGGGCACGGCGATTCGCTTCCGTGGCCTGGATGTGGGCAGCATCGAAAGCGTCGACCTGACCGATGACCTGCAAGCGGTGCTGCTGCGGGCGCGCATTACCGAAGCGGCCGACCGTATCGCCCGGGTCGGTACGCAGTTCTGGGTGGTCAAGCCAGCCTTTGGCCTGGTGCGCACGCAGAACCTCGACACTCTGGTGGGTGGGCAGTATCTGGAAGTGCAGCCGGCTGCCAAGGACCGTGGGCCACAGCGCGATTTCATCGCCTTGGCCGACGCCCCGCAGGTGGCAGGGCCTGAAGTCGGCCTGCCGTTGACGCTGAGCGCTCCGCGCCGTGGCTCGATCAAGCCGGGTGTGCCGGTGACCTACCGTGAGGTAGCGGTGGGCAAGGTGACAGGCTTTGAGTTGGGCCAGAGCGCTGACCGCGTGTTGATCCATATCCTGATCGAGCCACGCTATGCGGCCCTGGTGCGCAGCGGCAGCCGCTTCTGGAACAGCAGTGGCTTCGGTTTCGACTGGGGGCTGTTCAAGGGGGCTACGGTGCGTACCGAGTCGGTGGAGACGTTGATCGACGGCGGTATCGCCTTTGCCACGCCGGATGGCGAGCAGATGGGCAACCCGGCACGGCCGCAGCAGACATTCGCCTTGTTCGACAAGGCCGAGGATGAATGGCTGCAGTGGGCGCCGAAGATTCAGATAGCCAAGTAACATTTGGCAAGCACGGCCCTGCTTTTTGTAGGAGCGGCCTTGTGTCGCGATCGGGCTGCGCAGCAGCCCCTCGGTTTCAGCGTCGATGCTGATATTGCTGGGGCTGCTGCGCAGCCCGATCGCGACACAAGGCCGCTCCTACAAAGGCGGATCGGCGATATTGCACAGGTCGCAGCAGGGGGGGGCAGCGATGTTGCACAAATCGCAGGCAACAAAAAGCCGACCCTAGGGTCGGCTTTTCGACTAGCGCGTCGCTTAGGCAGCTGCAGCTTCTTTCAGCGCCTTGATGTGGCCATTCAGACGGCCTTTGTGACGAGCAGCCTTGTTCTTGTGGATGATGCCCTTGTCGGCCATACGGTCGATTACAGGCACAGCCAGAACGTAAGCGGCTTGCGCTTTTTCGGCGTCTTTTGCGTCGATGGCTTTGACTACATTCTTGATGTAGGTGCGGACCATGGAACGCAGGCTGGCGTTGTGGCTGCGACGCTTCTCAGCCTGTTTTGCACGTTTCTTGGCGGAAGGTGTGTTGGCCACCGTCGAGCTCCTCGAAAGACTTTAGGTAAATAGCAAACAAAATAGGCCGCGAATCATGCCGATCAGTCGGACGGATGTCAAGGCCACCTGCAAGGTTCCGCCGAGCGGTGCGCCAACAAGAGGGAAATATTCCTTTCTGCTGCGCGACCTGTAAACTCGGGAATTTTTGGCTCCCCTGCGAAGGCGCGGGAGTATCGCACATTCGGACGCTGTCTGGCAGCGTCCTCTGCCCTTGGCGTGAATCTTTTCGATGAACCTGCTCAAATCCCTGGCTGCGGTAAGCTCGATCACCATGATTTCGCGGGTGCTGGGCTTTGTCCGTGACACCATCCTGGCGCGTGTATTCGGCGCCGGCATCGCCACCGATGCCTTCTTTATTGCCTTCAAGCTGCCCAACCTGCTGCGGCGCATCTTCGCCGAAGGTGCGTTTTCCCAGGCGTTCGTGCCGATCCTGGCCGAGTACAAGACCCAGCAAGGCGAGGAGGCCACCCGTACCTTCGTCGCCTATGTCAGCGGCCTGCTGACCCTGGTGCTGGCGCTGGTAACGGCCATCGGCATCCTGGCGGCACCTTGGGTGGTGTGGGCGACAGCGCCGGGTTTTGTCGACAGCGCCGAAAAATACCAGCTGACCACCGCCCTGTTACGGGTGACTTTTCCTTATATATTGCTGATCTCGCTGTCGTCCCTGGCCGGTGCGATCCTCAATACCTGGAACCGCTTCTCGGTGCCGGCCTTTACCCCGACCCTGCTGAATGTGGCGATGATCGCCTTCGCCGTGCTGCTCACGCCGTATTTCGACCCGCCAATCATGGCCCTGGCCTGGGGCGTGCTGGCCGGTGGCCTGGCGCAGTTGCTGTACCAGCTGCCAGCGCTGAAGAAGATCGGCATGCTCGTGCTGCCACGCCTGAATCTGCGCGATGCCGGCGTATGGCGGGTGCTCAAGCAGATGCTGCCGGCGATACTCGGGGTGTCGGTGAGCCAGATCTCGCTGATCATCAACACCATCTTTGCCTCCTTCCTGGTGGCCGGCTCGGTGTCGTGGATGTACTACGCCGACCGCCTCATGGAGCTGCCTTCCGGCGTGCTGGGGGTAGCCCTGGGTACCATACTGCTGCCGACCCTGGCCAAGACCTACGCCAACAAGGATCGTGAGGAATACTCGCGGATCCTCGACTGGGGCCTGCGCCTGTGCTTCCTGCTGGTGCTGCCTTGCACCCTGGCCCTGGCCATCCTCGCCGAGCCATTGACCGTGGCGCTGTTCCAGTACGGCAAGTTCACGGCCGTCGATGCAGCCATGACCCAGCGGGCGCTGATCGCGTATTCCGTGGGCTTGCTGGCGATCATTCTGGTCAAGGTACTGGCACCCGGCTTCTATGCGCAGCAGAATATCCGCACACCGGTAAAGATCGCGGTATTCACCCTGGTCTGCACCCAACTGTTCAACCTGGCCCTGATCGGCCCGCTCGCGCATGCCGGCCTGGCCCTGGCGATCAGCCTGGGGGCCTGCCTGAACGCCGGGTTGCTGTTCTGGAAGCTGCGCAGCCAGCAGCTGTTCCAGCCGCAGCCAGGCTGGGCGATGTTCCTGATCAAGCTGGTGCTGGCGGTGGGGCTGATGTCGGCGGTGTTGCTGGCCGGCATGCATTACCTGCCGGCCTGGGAGCAGGGCAACATGCTCGAGCGCCTGGTGCGCTTGGGGGCTCTGGTGCTGGCGGGCGTCGTGACCTATTTCGGCTGCCTGTACCTGTGCGGCTTCCGGCCCCGGCATTTCGCCCGCAAGGCCTTGCATTGAGGCATCGGGCGGGTCAGGCGTCGGTTTTTCGCATTCCATGCCACCCTTGGGCGCTGCTGCCTGTCACCGGCGCCCGGGTGTGGTTATAATCGGCCACTTTATGAGCAAGAAGCGCGTTATGCAGCTGGTTCGAGGTCTTCACAACCTGCGCCCCGAGCACCGGGGCTGTGTCGCCACCATTGGCAACTTCGACGGGGTTCACCGCGGCCACCAGGCGATCCTGGCGCGTCTGCGCGAGCGCGGCCAGGCCTTGGGTCTGCCGACCTGTGTGGTGATCTTCGAACCGCAACCACGCGAGTACTTCGCCCCCGACACCGCGCCTGCCCGGCTGGCCCGCCTGCGCGACAAGATCGAGCTGCTGACGGCCGAAGGTATCGACCGGGTGCTGTGCCTGGCGTTCAACCAGCGCCTGAGCAAGCTCAGCGCCGACGCCTTCGTCAAGGCCATCCTGGTCGACGGCCTGGGTGTACGCCACCTTGAAGTGGGCGATGACTTCCGCTTCGGTTGCGACCGTGCCGGCGACTTCGCCTTCCTGGTTGGCGCTGGCGAGCAATACGGTTTCACCGTCGAGGCCGCCAACACGGTGATCCAGGATGGCCTGCGGGTCAGCAGCACCGAAGTGCGCAAAGCCCTGGCCGATGGCAACTTCGAGCTGGCCGAGCACCTGCTGGGCCGCCCGTACCGCATCACCGGCCGCGTGCTGCATGGCCAGAAGCTGGCCCGCCAGCTCGGCACACCTACCGCCAACATCCAGCTCAAGCGCCGCCGCGTGCCGCTGTCCGGGGTCTACCTGGCCAGCATCGAAATCGACGGCAAGGCCTGGCCGGGTGTCGGCAATATCGGCGTGCGCCCCACCGTTGCCGGTGACGGGCGCCCGCACCTGGAAATTCATCTGCTGGATTATGCCGGCGACCTGTATGGCCGGCGCCTGACGGTGGAGTTCCACCACAAGCTGCGTGAAGAGCAGCGATTCGCCTCCCTGGAGGCGCTGAAGTCGGCGATCGATGCGGATATCGCCGCCGCACGTGCACATTGGCACGCTCAACCGCTAACGAAGAGCCTGAAATGACCGACTACAAAGCCACGCTTAACCTTCCGGACACCGCCTTCCCCATGAAGGCCGGCCTGCCTCAGCGCGAACCGCAGATCCTGCAGCGCTGGGACAGCATTGGCCTGTACCAGAAGCTGCGCGAAATTGGCAAGGATCGTCCCAAGTTCGTCCTGCACGACGGCCCGCCCTATGCCAACGGCAAGATTCACATCGGTCATGCGCTGAACAAGATCCTCAAGGACATGATCGTCCGTTCCAAGACCCTGGCCGGCTTCGATGCGCCGTACGTGCCGGGCTGGGACTGCCATGGCCTGCCGATCGAGCACAAGGTCGAGGTCACCCACGGCAAGCACCTGTCCGCCGACCGCACCCGCGAGCTGTGCCGCGAGTATGCCGCCGAGCAGATCGAAGGGCAGAAGACCGAGTTCATCCGCCTGGGCGTGCTGGGTGACTGGGACAACCCGTACAAGACCATGAACTTCGCCAACGAGGCCGGCGAAATCCGCGCCCTGGCCGAAATGGTCAAGCAAGGCTTCGTGTTCAAGGGCCTGAAGCCGGTGAACTGGTGCTTCGATTGCGGCTCGGCCCTGGCCGAGGCCGAAGTGGAGTACGCCGACAAGAAATCGCAGACCATCGACGTTGCCTTCCCGGTAGCCGACGAGGCCAAGCTGGCCGCTGCCTTCGGCCTGGCTTCGCTGGCCAAGCCGGCCGCCATCGTGATCTGGACCACCACCCCGTGGACCATCCCGGCCAACCAGGCGCTGAACATCCACCCGGAGTTCAAGTACGCCCTGGTCGACACCGGCGAGCGCCTGCTGGTACTGGCCGAAGAGCTGGTCGAGGCGTGCCTCAAGCGCTACAGCCTGGAAGGCTCGGTCATCGCCACCGCCCAAGGTTCGGCGCTGGAACTGATCAACTTCCGCCACCCGTTCTATGACCGCCTGTCGCCAGTCTACCTGGCCGACTACGTCGAACTGGGTGCCGGTACCGGCGTGGTGCACTCCTCGCCAGCCTACGGTGAAGACGACTTCGTTACCTGCAAGCGCTACGGCATGGTCAACGACGACATCCTCACCCCGGTGCAGAGCAACGGCGTATACGTCGACTCGCTGCCATTCTTCGGTGGCCAGTTCATCTGGAAGGCCAACCCGGCCATCGTCGACAAACTGAGCGAAGTCGGTGCGCTGATGCACACCGAAACCATCAGCCACAGCTACATGCACTGCTGGCGCCACAAGACGCCGCTGATCTACCGCGCCACCGCGCAGTGGTTCGTGGGCATGGACAAGCAGCCGACCACCGGCGAGCCGCTGCGTGAGCGTGCGCTGAAAGCCATCGAGGACACCAAGTTTGTCCCGGCCTGGGGCCAGGCGCGCCTGCATTCGATGATCGCCAACCGCCCGGACTGGTGCATCTCGCGTCAGCGCAACTGGGGCGTGCCGATCCCGTTCTTCCTGCACAAGCAGACCGGCGAGCTGCACCCGCGCACCGTCGAGTTGATGGAAGCCGTGGCCAAGCGCGTCGAACAGCAAGGCATCGAGGCCTGGTTCAAGCTGGACGCCGCCGAACTGCTGGGTGCTGAAGCCGAGCAGTACGACAAGATCACCGACACCCTCGATGTGTGGTTCGACTCGGGTACCACCCACTGGCACGTGCTGCGTGGCTCGCACGACATCGGCCACGCCACCGGCCCGCGTGCCGACCTTTATCTGGAAGGTTCCGACCAGCACCGCGGCTGGTTCCACTCGTCCCTGCTGACCGGTTGCGCCATCGACGGCCACGCGCCGTACCGCGAGCTGCTGACCCATGGTTTCACCGTGGACGAGAACGGCCGCAAGATGTCCAAGTCGCTGGGCAACACCATCGAGCCGGAGAAGGTCAACAACACCCTGGGTGCCGACATTCTGCGCCTGTGGGTAGCCGCTACCGACTATTCCGGTGAAATGGCCGTTTCCGAGCAGATCCTGCAGCGCAGCGCCGACGCCTACCGCCGTATCCGCAACACTGCACGCTTCCTGCTGTCCAACCTGTCCGGCTTCGACCCGGCCCGCGACCTGCTGGCCCCGCAAGACATGTTGGCGCTGGACCGCTGGGCGGTGGACCGCACCTTGCTGCTGCAACGCGAACTGGAAGAGCACTACAGCGAGTACCGTTTCTGGAACGTCTACTCCAAGGTGCACAACTTCTGCGTGCAGGAACTGGGCGGCTTCTACCTCGACATCATCAAGGACCGCCAGTACACCACCGGCGCCAACAGTGTCGCCCGCCGTTCCTGCCAGACCGCGCTGTACCACATCAGCGAAGCGCTGGTGCGCTGGATCGCGCCGATCCTGGCGTTCACCGCCGACGAAATCTGGCAGTACCTGCCGGGCGAGCGCAACGAGTCGGTGATGCTCAATGGCTGGTACGAGGGCCTGAGCGAGCTGCCGGAAGGCACCGAGCTGGACCGCGCCTACTGGGACCGCGTGATGGCCGTCAAGGCATCGGTCAACAAGGAGCTGGAAAACCAGCGTACCGCCAAGGTCATCGGCGGCAACCTGCAGGCCGAAGTCACCCTGTACGCCGACGAAGGCCTGAGTGCCGACCTGGGCAAGCTGGGCGACGAGCTGCGTTTCGTGCTGATCACCTCGGCCGCCAGCGTAGTGCCATTCGCACAGGCGCCGGCCGAAGCCGTGGCCACCGAAGTGGAGGGCCTCAAGCTGCAAGTGGTCAAGTCCGGTCACGCCAAGTGCGGCCGTTGCTGGCACTTCCGCGCCGACGTCGGCAGCCACCCGGAGCACCCGGAAATCTGCGGCCGTTGCGTCGACAACCTGAGCGGTTCCGGCGAGGTGCGCCACTATGCCTAACCCTGTAGCGGGGCGCTTCGGGCGCCTTGCATGGCTTTGGCTGAGCCTGGTGGTACTGGTCCTCGACCAGGCCACCAAGCTGTATTTCAACAATGCCCTGACCATGTACCAGCAGGTTGTCGTTATCCCTGACTACTTCAGCTGGACCCTGGCCTACAACACCGGTGCGGCGTTCAGCTTCCTGGCGGAAAGCTCCGGCTGGCAGCGCTGGCTGTTCGCCCTGATTGCCGTGGCGGTCAGTGCCGTGCTGGTGGTCTGGCTCAAGCGCCTGGGGCGCAACGAGACCTGGCTGGCCGTGGCGCTGGCGCTGGTGCTGGGTGGCGCGATCGGCAACTTGTACGACCGCGTTGTGCTCGGCCATGTGGTCGACTTCATCCTGGTGCACTGGCAGAACCGCCATTACTTCCCGGCCTTCAACCTGGCCGACAGCGCCATCACCGTTGGTGCGGTGATGCTGGCGCTGGATATGTTCAAGAGCAAGAAGTCCGAGGATCCGGTCCATGACTGACACCCGTATCGGCCAGAACACCGAAGTCACCCTGCACTTCGCGCTGCACCTGGAAAACGGCGACACCGTCGACAGCACGTTCGACAAGGCCCCTGCCACCTTCAAGGTCGGCGATGGCAACCTGCTGCCAGGTTTCGAGAACGCCCTGTTCGGTTTCAAGGGCGGTGACAAGCGTACCGTCGTGGTGGCCCCGGAGAACGCCTTCGGCCAGCCCAACCCGCAGAACGTGCAAGTCATGCCGCGGTCCCAGTTCGAGGGCATGGAGTTGTCCGAAGGGCTGTTGATCATCTTCAACGACGCCGCCAACACCGAGCTGCCGGGTGTGGTCAAAGCGTTCGACGACGACCAGGTGACCATCGACTTCAATCACCCACTGGCTGGCAAGACCCTGACCTTCGAGGTGGAGATCCTCGAGGTGAAGGCCCTGTAAGCCTGGAGCCGAGCATGCAAATCAAACTCGCCAACCCTCGCGGCTTCTGCGCGGGGGTCGACCGGGCGATCGAGATCGTCAACCGCGCGCTGGAAGTCTTCGGCCCGCCGATCTATGTGCGTCACGAAGTGGTGCACAACAAGTTCGTGGTAGAAGACCTGCGCAACCGTGGTGCCATCTTCGTTGAAGAGCTGGACCAGGTGCCGGACGATGTCATCGTCATCTTCAGTGCCCACGGCGTTTCCCAGGCCGTGCGCCAGGAAGCCGCTGGCCGTGGCCTGAAAGTGTTCGATGCCACCTGCCCGCTGGTGACCAAGGTGCACATCGAAGTGGCCAAGTACAGCCGCGACGGCCGCGAGTGCATTCTCATCGGTCACGAAGGGCACCCGGAAGTCGAAGGCACCATGGGCCAGTACGACGCCAGCAACGGCGGTGCCATCTACCTCGTCGAAGACGAGGAAGATGTTGCCAACCTGCAGGTGCGCGACCCGGACCACCTGGCCTTTGTTACCCAGACCACGCTGTCGATGGACGACACCAGCCGTGTCATTGACGCCCTGCGTGCGCGCTTCCCGAACATCGGTGGCCCGCGCAAGGACGACATCTGCTATGCCACCCAGAACCGCCAGGACGCAGTCAAGCAACTGGCGGACGAGTGCGACGTGGTACTGGTGGTGGGTAGCCCGAACAGCTCCAACTCCAACCGCCTGCGCGAGCTGGCCGAGCGCATGGGCACCCCGGCCTATTTGATCGACGGTGCCGAGGACCTGCAACGTGGCTGGTTCGACCAGGCGGCGCGAATTGGCATTACCGCCGGTGCTTCTGCCCCCGAAGTGCTGGTGCGTGGCGTGATCGAGCAGCTAAAGGCCTGGGGCGCCAGCGGTGCTGAAGAACTGGATGGGCGGGAGGAAAACATCACCTTCTCAATGCCCAAAGAGCTGCGGGTTCGCTCGCTGATCTGATCGCGCTTTCGGGGGCACGTCTGTAGGAGCGGCCTTGTGTCGCGAAAGGGCTGCAACGCAGCCCCAGGATTTCAGCGTTGGAGCTGGTATTGCCGGGGCCGCTTTGCGGCCCTTTCGCGACACAAGGCCGCTCCTACAGTGACCGCGCCGACCTGTTAATGGCGTTTTTGCATTGGGAGTCTTTTGGCTCTCCCGTAAGCACCCTGACCCTGCCAGTTGATGCCAGCACCACTTGATACTGGCTAGTTGCGGTCAAGCGCTCGCAAACCTCCATCGTTGAACCAAACCAATTGTTGTTCGGCCCCAGCGGCACCCCTTGCGCACTGAACTTCAGTTGTGCGCCGCCATTGCTGGTGATCTTCAGCGGCCGTGAAAGACGCTGCTCGCGCAGCACCTGCTGGTTATGCTCCAGCATTACCCGCCAACCATTACCCCAATTGCCATCCAGCGCCTGCACAAGCACCGGCTGGCTTTGCAGCATGGCATGGCTGCGCGCACTGCGCAGTGTCTGCGCCAGGTCACGCGCAGCCGCCGCCCTGTGTAGGTCATCGCTCAACCTGGCGTAGGCCGGCATGCCGAGCTGAGTCAGCAATACGGCCACCGCCAAGGCCGACAACATTTGTATCAGTGTTACACCCCGTTGCTTCACCGTGCATTCTTCCCTGGAAGTGCTTGGCTGTAGCTTCACGGTCGTTGGACAAGCGGTCCAGTCGCCCGGGTTCAATGCCATTGCGGGAAAAGTCGCAGGAGGTGCAGGGATGTACGCCAGGCAACGGGGCATGACGCTCCTCGAAGTGTTATTGGCCATATTGGTCGTGGGCGTGGGCATGTTCGCAGCGGCAGGCCTGCAACTGCAGGCATTGCAGGCAAGCGACAGCGCGCGCCGCGATGGGCAGGCGGCGATCGCAACGCACAGTGAGCATGAACGGAGCAGGCGGTGAGGCGCCGCCAGGGTGGTTTCGGCTTGCTTGAGCTGACACTGGCGCTGTCCATCGGGTTGATGCTGCTGGCGGCGGCCAGCCAGCTCTTCGTCTCTGCTCACCAGGCTTGGCGCCTGCAAGGCACAGCAGTGCGCATGCAGGATGAGGCGCGGCTGGCATTGCTGCGCATGGCGCAGGATATCCGTATGGCGGGGATGTTTGGTTGCCTGCGGATTGCGCCTCGCGACTTCAAGGCGTCGGGCGCTCAGCTGGCGTTCGCCCGCCCGCTGGATGTTGATACCGGCACCCTGAGCCTGGTGGTGGCAGAGTTGCCCGGACAGGCTGGCAAGAGTGACTGGCTTTTGCAGACGGACTGTATCGGGGAGGTGGTTGTGCAATCCGAGCGCGATGAGCGATACCCGTTGGCGTACCCCATTAGCAAATATGTTTATCAGCTTCAGGGCAATACGCTGAAGTTCAAGCGAGGAAAACACTTTCAGCCGTTGGTAGAGAATGTGCGAGCGGCGCGTTTCGAACGTGTGCAAACGTCGCATGGAGAGCGGGTAGATATTGCCCTGACGTTATACGAGCCCACGCTCAGGCTCGAGCAACATCATGAACTGAGCGTGGCGTTGCGCAACCCGGTACCGGGACCATGAAGCGTCAACGCGGTGTCGTGTTGCTGTTGGCGCTGGTGTTGAGCCTGCTGCTAGGTTTGCTGGCGGCCTCGGCCTTGCGCGAAGCTGTGGTTGAAACACGTAGGGCCGGCGACATGCATGGTGGCCTGCTGGCATTTGAAGAGGCTGAGGCAACCTTGCAGGCGGGGGCGAGCGAACTTGATCGGGCCCCCCCTGATCCATGCACGGCGTGCCCTCCACCAACCCGGCCGCACGACCTGTCGGGGCAGTGGCAGCACACGGCATCCGGTTACTTCCATATACAGAACCTGGGCCCCAGCACTCGCGCCGCACACATGCCGGAAGGGCAGCAGGTCACCCTGTTCCGGATAACTGCCGTCAGCCGGCAAATCCAGTCACGGCATGTACTGGAAGCCGTCTACGCAGTGGCCGGCGACACAACCCGGCGCATTGCCTGGCGGCAGAGATTGCGAGGAGACTGACATGCAGCAAGGCTTGAGCCTGATCGAGTTGTTGATTGTACTGGCCGTGACCGGCATTCTGGCAGCCATTGCCTACCCCAGTTACAACGACCAGTTACGGCGAGCCGCGCGCAGCGAAGTGGTTGGCCTGCTGCATGATGCCGCCCTGCGCCTGGAGCGCCACCGTGCAAGCACGGGCCAATACGCCGAGGGCGACCCGGCCATGCCCGACGGTACCCGCTATTACAGCCTGCAGGCCCGGCGCGACAGCGACACCTTCACGCTGCACGCCCGGCGGCTGCCGGGCGGGCTGATGGCGCAGGACCGCTGTGGCGATTTCCAGCTTGACCAGGCCGGCGTGCGGCGCAATCCGGGTGCCGTCGAAGACGGCGTGCACTGTTGGGGAAGCTGAAGGTTGAATGATGCCCGGTGCATCGCGGATTTACTTCAGGTGTTGGATCGACAGATGAGCAAGCAAGTAGTGGTGGTCGGCGGCGGGGTGATCGGCCTGCTGACAGCATTCAACCTGGCGGCGAAGGTCGGGCAGGTGGTGGTGTGTGACCAAGGTGAAGTCGGCCGCGAGTCGTCCTGGGCCGGCGGTGGCATCGTCTCGCCGCTGTACCCGTGGCGCTACAGCCCGGCCGTGACTGCCTTGGCACACTGGTCGCAGGACTTTTATCCACAGCTGGGCGAACGCTTGTTCGGCAGTACCGGCGTCGACCCGGAAGTGCACACCACCGGCCTGTACTGGCTCGACCTGGATGATGAGGCCGAAGCGCTGGCCTGGGCCGAGCGCGAGCAGCGGCCGTTGAGTGCAGTGGATATCTCGGCGGCCTATGACGCAGTGCCAGTGCTGGGCCCAGGCTTCAGGCGTGCCATCTACATGGCCGGCGTGGCCAACGTGCGTAACCCGCGCCTGGTGAAGTCGCTCAAGGCTGCGTTGCTGGCGTTGCCCAACGTGACCTTGCGTGAGCACTGCCAGATTACCGGTTTCGTCCAGCAAGGCGGCCGCGTGACCGGTGTGCAGACGGCAGGTGGTGTGCTGGCGGCGGATGAAGTGGTGCTCAGTGCCGGCGCCTGGAGTGGCGACCTGCTGCGCACGCTTGGCCTTGAGCTGCCGGTTGAGCCGGTGAAGGGCCAGATGATTTTGTTCAAGTGCGGCGAAGACTTCCTGCCGAGCATGGTGCTGGCCAAGGGGCGCTATGCGATCCCGCGGCGTGATGGGCATATTCTGGTGGGCAGCACGCTGGAGCATGCCGGGTATGACAAGACCCCGACCGAGGACGCGCTGGCAAGCCTGAAGGCGTCGGCGGTGGAATTATTGCCTGAGCTTGAAGGGGCCGAGGTGGTGGCGCACTGGGCCGGGCTGCGGCCGGGGTCGCCGGAAGGTATTCCGTACATCGGGCCGGTGCCGGGGCATGCGGGGTTGTGGCTGAACTGCGGGCATTACCGCAACGGGCTGGTGCTGGCGCCGGCTTCGTGCCAGCTGTTTACCGACCTGTTGACCGGGGCAGAGCCGATCATTGACCCGGCGCCGTATGCGCCAGCCGGGCGCTTGAGCTGAGGGCCTCTTCGCGGGTAAACCCGCTCCCACAGGTACATCACAGGTTTTAAAAACTGTGCGATCCCTGTGGGAGCGGGTTTACCCGCGAAAGGGCCGGAGCGGCCAGTAGATATTTCAGCCGGTAATGGGGGCTTGCAAGTGCCGGCTTGGGTAATGCTGCTCATACACCTTGCACACCCGCAGCACCTGCTCATCGGCAAAGCGCCCGGCCACCACCTGCAGCCCCACCGGCAACCCCTCGCGGGTGAACCCGCACGGCACCGAAGCCGCCGGTTGCTGGGTCAGGTTGAAGGGGTAGCTGAACGGCGTCCACTCCATCCACTGCGCCATCCCCGACCCAGGCGGCACATTGTGCCCGGCCTCGAATGCCACCAGCGGTAGCATCGGCGATACCAGCACGTCATAGCGCTGGTGGAAGGCATTCATCCTGGCGATCAACTCTGCCCGAGCCTCCAGGGCCTGGGTGTATTCGCCCAGGCTGGTCCGCAACCCCTGTTCGGCAATCCAGCGCAGCCCTGGGTCAAGCAGCGCCCGTTGTTCATCGTTGAACGCACTGGCCAACCGCGCCGCGCCGGCAAACCACAGGGTATTGAACGTCTCCAGCGGGTCACTGAACCCCGGGTCGACTTCCTCAACCTGTGCGCCCAGCCGTGCCAGGCGTTGCACGGCCTGGGCCACCAGCGCCTGGATTTGCGGGTCGACCTGCACGTAACCGAAATTGGCACTATAGGCGATGCGCAGGCCGCTCAAGTCCTGCTCCTGGCCCAGCCACGGCGCCTGCCGGGGGGCGCCGGCCAGCCCGTCACGGGCATCGGGGCGGGCGACGCAGTCGAGCATCAGTACCGAATCGTCGACGGTGCGCGTCATCGGCCCCAGGTGCGACAGCACGGTCATGGCACTGGCGGGCCATTGCGGTACGTAGCCGAAGGTCGGTTTGATGCCGAACGTGCCGGTAAAGGCGCACGGGATGCGGATCGAGCCACCGGCATCGCTGCCCTGGTGCAGCACGCCCAGGTTCAGTGCGGCTGCAGCTGCGGCACCACCGGACGAGCCGCCAGCGGTCAGCCGGGTATCCCAGGGGTTGCGGGTGATGCCGTACAGCGGGTTGTCGGTCACCCCCTTCCAGCCGAACTCCGGCGTGGTGGTCTTGCCCACCAATACAGCACCGGCTTCATGCATGAAGGCGGTGAAGGGCGCATCGACTTCCCACGGGCCGGCGCCCGAGGTGGTGCGCGAGCCCTTGCGGGTGGGCATGCCCCGGGTCAGGGTCAGGTCCTTGATCGAGGCGGGTACGCCATCCAGCCGACCGCAGGGCTCGCCACGCTGCCAGCGCTGTTCGCTGGCGCGTGCGGCGGCGCGGGCACCTTCGCCGTCGACATGGCAATAGGCGTTGACCGCCGGGTTGTGCAGGTCGATGCGCGCCAGCACATCGTCGATCACCTCGACCGGGGACAGTTGGCGGCGCTGGTACAACTCGAGCAGTTCGACGGCGGTGAACTCGCCAATCGCGGTTTTCCGGGTCATCTCAACGGGCCCCCGTATTGGCGGCCTGGAACATGGCGCGCAGCAGCACGTCGCAGCCATCGGCCAGGTCCTGTGGCGCGGCATTTTCGATTTCGTTGTGGCTGATGCCGCCCTCGCAGGGCACGAAGATCATCCCTGCGGGGCCCAGTTCGGCGAGGAAGATCGCGTCGTGGCCGGCGCCGCTTACGATATCCATGTGGCTCAGGCCCAGTTCCCGCGCGCCTTGGCGCACGGCGTCAACGCACTGCTCGGCGAAGTACAGCGGCGGGAAGTCGGCGGTTGGCGTCAGCTCGAAACTCAGCCCGTGTTTCGCCGTGCTGGTTTCAATGGCCGTAAGCACCTCGCTGACCATGGCGGCGAGGTGCTCGGGGTCGAGGTGGCGCAGGTCGATGGTCATCTGTACCTGGCCCGGGATGACATTGCGCGAGCCCGGGTGCAGGTTCAGGCAGCCGACGGTGCCGCAGGCATGCGGCTGGTGAGCGTGGGCCACGCGGTTGACCGCAGCTACCACCTCGGCGGCACCGACCAGGGCATCCTTGCGCAGGTGCATCGGGGTGGGGCCGGCGTGGGCCTCGACGCCGGTCAGTACCAGGTCGTACCATTTCTGCCCCAGGCAGCCCTGGACCACGCCAATGGTGGTGCGCTGGTCTTCCAGCACCGGGCCCTGTTCGATATGCGCCTCGAAGTAGGCGCCGACGGCATGCCCGGTGGGCACGCGCGGGCCGGCGTAACCGATGCGCTGGAGCTCCGCACCTACCGACAGGCCCTGGTCGTCGACCTTGGCCAGGGTCTCTTGCAGGCCGAACTTGCCGGCGAACACCCCCGAGCCCATCATGCATGGCGGGAAGCGCGAGCCTTCCTCGTTGGTCCACACCACCACTTCCAGCGGCGCTTCGGTGGTCAGGTTCAGGTCGTTCAGGGTACGCAGCACCTCGAGGCCGGCCATGACGCCGTAGCAGCCATCGAACTTGCCGCCGGTGGGTTGGGTGTCGATGTGGCTGCCGGTCATCACCGGCGGCAGCGCCGGGTTGCGCCCGGGGCGGCGGGCGAAGATGTTGCCGATTGCGTCGATGCTGACAGTGCAGCCGGCTTCTTCGCACCAGCGCACGAAAAGGTCGCGGGCCTGGCGGTCGAGGTCGGTCAGGGCCAGGCGGCATACGCCACCCTTGGCGGTGGCGCCGAGCCGGGCCAGGTCCATCAGCGATTGCCAGAGGCGTTCGCGGTTGACCAGCGGGCCCTGGCCGAGCAGGTGCTGCGAGGGATCGATGCGGGTGTTCATGGTTCATCTCTCCTGAAATGACTGGGTTGTGTGTACCGGCCTCTTCGCGGGTGAACCCGCTCCCACAGGGATATCACCGGCCTGAAGACAGTGAGGTCTCTGTGGGAGCGGGTTTACCCGCGAAGAGGCCGGCACAGGTAAACAAGGTCTGGGTCAGGCGCTCAGGGCCAGATAACGGTTCTTGATACTCGGGTCCTCGCGGAACTGCGCCGCAGTGCCTTGATAGGCAACCCGACCCTGCTCCAGCACGTAATGGCGGTCAGCCAGGGCGTCGCAGACCATCAGGTTCTGCTCTACCAGCAAGATCGACAGGCCTTCGTCCTTGATCCGCCGCAAAATTTTCACGAGCTCGTCGACAATCACCGGGGCCAGGCCTTCAGTCGGCTCGTCGAGGATCAGCAACTTCGGCCCGTTGAGCAGGGCGCGGGCGATGGCCAGCATCTGCTGTTCGCCGCCGGAAAGGGCGAATCCGCCGTTGCGGCGCCGTTCCTTCAGCCGTGGGAACATGCTGTACACGTCTTCCAGCTGCCAGCGGCTGTTCTTGCGTACGGCAATCCTCAGGTTTTCCTCCACGCTGAGCTGGCGAAAGATGCCGCGGTGCTCCGGCACCAAGGCAATGCCGAGTCGGGCGATATCGAAGATTTCGCGGCCGACCAGCTGCTGGCCGTTGAAGCTGATCTGCCCCTGCCGTGGGCGGACGATGCCGAGTATGCTGCGCAGGGTGGTGGTCTTGCCTGCGCCGTTGCGCCCCAGCAGGGTCACCAGTTCGCCAGCCTCGACCTTGAGCGAGACGCCTTCGAGCACATGGCTCTTGTCGTAGTAGGAATGGATCGATTCGACGTTGAGCATCAGGCGGCCTCTCCAAGGTAGGCGGTGCGGACACGCTCGTCGTTGCGCACCTGTTCAGGGGTACCCTCGACCAGGATCTGGCCGTGGCTCATCACCGTGATGCGCTGGCTGATCGACATGACGATGCTCATGTTGTGCTCGATCAGCAGTACGGTATGGTCGCGGCCAAGGTCGCTGATCAGATCGGTCATCACCGGGATGTCGTCGATGCCCATGCCCGAAGTGGGCTCGTCGAGCATCAGCAGTGCAGGTTTGGCGCAGATCGACATGCCCACCTCCAGCACCCGTTGCTGGCCGTGCGACAGCTCGCCGGCCAGGGTCTCGGCGCGGGCAGTCAGCTTCAGGCGCTCCAGCACCTGGTCGGCAGTGTCCCAGTGGCTGCGCTTGTGCTCGACGCTGCGCCAGAAGTTCAGCGCACCCAGGCCATCGCGGCCCTGGGCGGCCAGGCGCAGGTTCTCGCGTACCGACAGGTTCTGGAACAGGCTGGTGAGCTGGAACGAACGAGCCATGCCCAGGGCCACGCGCCCGTGGGACGGCTTGCGGATGATGTCCTGGCCGTTGAACAGGATCTTGCCCGCGGTGGCCTGGCGCTCGCCGGTCAGGCAGTGGAACAGGCTGGTCTTGCCGGCGCCGTTGGGGCCGATGATGGTGTGGATGGAACCGGCGCGAACCTTGAGGTCGACGCCCGCAACCGCCTTGAACGGCCCGTAGGACAGCTCCAGCTGGCGGGTTTCCAGGAGGTAGTCGCTCATTACAGGGTCTCCTTGGTCTTGGCCTGGGGTTTGTCATTGGCGTTGCGGGTAGCCAGCAGGCGCTTGCCCAGTCCGGCCAGGCCGCCCCACAGGCCACCACGCATGAACACCACCACCAGGATCAGGATCACCCCCAGCAGCATCAGCCAGCGCGGCCACAGTTCTGACAGCACATCACCCAGCAACACGATGGCGCCGGCCCCCAGCAGCGAGCCGAACAGCGAGCCGGTGCCGCCGACGATGGTCATGATCAGAATGTTCTCGCTCATCATCAGGTCGATGTTCGACAGCGGCGCAAAGTGCAGCAGCATGGCGTACAGCGCCCCGGCGATACCGGTGATGGCCCCCGACAGCATGAACACCAGGATCTTGAAGTGGCGGGTGTCGTAGCCGATGGCTGCGGCGCGGGTCTCGTTTTCGCGGATGGCCAGCAGGGTGCTGCCGAATGGCGAGCGGATCACCCGCAAGGCGCCGGCAAAGATGAGCAGGAACAGCACCGCGACGAACACATAGAAGTGCCGTGGGTCGGCCAGGTCGACCAGCACATGGCCGGCGATTTCGATATTGGGCCTAGGCACATCGAGCAGGCCGTTGTCTCCGCCGGTCCAGCCGCTGAGGGTGTAGGCCAGGAAGTAGGCCATCTGGCTGAAGGCCAGGGTCAGCATGACGAAGTAGATGCCCGTGCGGCGGATCGCCAGGGCACCGACCAGCAGCGCCAGGAAGGCACCGAACACGGCTGCGCCCAGCAGCGCGGCGAACATGCCCCACTGCAGGTGGATCATCAGCAGCGCTGCGCCATAGGCGCCCACGCCAAAGAAGATGCCTTGGCCGAACGACAGCAGGCCGGTGTAACCGAGCAGCAGGTTGCAGGCCAGCGCCGCCAGGGCAAAGATCAGGATCTCAGTGGCCAGGGTGGCCGATGGCAGCAGCAGTGGCAGCGCCACCAGGCTGGCGACCACCAGCAACAGCAGGGTCGGGGCGCGGCCCTTGGCGACCGGCAAAGGGTTTTTTTCGCTCATCTCAGGCTCTCCCGAACAGGCCATAGGGACGGACCAGGATCACGGCGGCCATGGCGCCGTAGATCATCAGGCTGGCGCCTTGCGGCCAGAGGCTGGTCATCATGCTTTGCACCACACCCACCAGCAGGCCGCCGACCAGTGCACCGCCGAACGAGCCCATGCCGCCGATCACCACCACCACGAAGGCGATGCCGAGGATTTCCGGGCCGACGAAGGGCTGGGCACCGCGCAGCGGTGCGAACAGCACGCCCGCCACGCCGGCCAGGCCCACGCCCAGGGCGAAGGTCAGGGAGAACAGGCGGAAGATGTTGGTGCCCAGCAGCGACACGGTTTCGGTGCTTTCGCTGCCGGCCCGCACCAGGGCGCCGAAGCGGGTGCGCTCCAGCAGCAGCCACAGGCCAAGGCCGATCAGCGCGGCGAAACCGATCAGGAACAGCCGGTAGTAGGGGTAGATGAAATCACCGACGATCAGCACCCCGCGCAGCTCCGGCGGCACCGCGATGTTCTTGCCCACCGGGCCCCAGATCAGTACCGAGGCTTCCTGGATGATCAGCGCGATCCCAAGGGTGACAAGGATCTGGAACGTGTGTGGCAGGTGGTAGATGCGCTTGATCAGCAGGCGCTCGACCGCCCAGGCCAGCGCCGCCACCACCAGAGGGGCGATCAGCAGGGCAAGCCAGAAGTTGCCGGTAATGGCCACGGCGGTGTAGCACAGGTAGGCGCCCAGCAGGAAAAACGCGCCGTGGGCAAAGTTGACGAAGTTGAGCAGGCCGAAAATGATCGTCAGGCCCACGGCGATGAGGAAGTAGATCATCCCCAGGCCCAGGCCGTTGAGCAGTTGGAACAGGTACAAATCGAGCATGAGCGTGCCCTCGACAGCGCGCGGTGCGGCTGCCTGTACGAGTGTGTGTGACTGACGCCGCGGCTTCAGGCCAGGGCGCAACCGGTGTGGTCGACTTCGACGAACGAGCGGCCCGAACTGATGACTTCGGCCAGGTCGTCCTCGTCGCGCATCTGCGCCTGGGGCTTGCCGCGCAGCAGGTAGTAATCCTTGAGCACCTGGTGGTCGCCCGGGCGGATCAGTTCTTCACCGGTCGGGCCCTGGAAGCGCATGCCCTGCAGCGCCGCAGACACGGCCGCACCTTCCAGGCTGCCGGCCTTGATGATGGCTTCGAGCATGACCTTGGTGCCGATGTAGTCGGCCGCCAGCGGGTAGTTGGGGTTGATGCCATAGGCCTTGCGGGTGGCCGCGACCAGCTGTTTGTTCAGTGGGGTATCGACCTGGTGCCAGTATTGCGCGCCCAGGTACACGCCTTCGAGCACGTCGCTGCCCAGCTCCTGGAACTGGTCGAGGCCGGCGGACCACACCATCAGCACTTTCATGCGCTCCTTTATGCCGAAGTTAACTGCCTGGCGCAGGGCGTTGGATGCCTGGCTGCCAAAGTTGAGCAGCACCAGCACGTCGGGCTTGGCGGCGATGGCGTTGGTCAGGTAGCCGGAAAACTCCTGCTCCTGCAGCGAGTGGTAGCTGTTGCCGATGTGTTCCACGCCGAGCTCGGCGAACACCTTGCGGGCATTGTCCAGCAGGGCATCGCCGAACACGTACTGGGGGGTG
This sequence comes from Pseudomonas sp. B19(2017), assembly GCF_002113165.1. NCBI lineage: Bacteria > Pseudomonadati > Pseudomonadota > Gammaproteobacteria > Pseudomonadales > Pseudomonadaceae > Pseudomonas > Pseudomonas sp. B19(2017). The sequence goes on along the minus strand of NZ_NEJR01000021.1, from coordinate 71,188 downwards.
ATGGTGTACCAGCGCTTGGCCTGGGGCAGCTGGCGAATCATCGGCACCAGCGTTTCGCGAATGGCGCCGTAGGTGGGCACCGACCAGCGGAAGGTCGAGGCGTTGCAGTCCTTGCCGGTGATTTCGTCGGCGCCCACAGGCGTCATGAACACGCCGCCGGCCTTGTGGATTTCCTTCGACACCGCCAGTGCCGAGGACGACAGGGTGCAGCCCTGGAAGAAGCGTGCGCCATCCTGACCGATGGCTTCCTGCACCTTGCGCACCGCCTTGCCGGCGTTGCCTTCGGTGTCGATGACCTTGTACTTGAGCGGGTGGCCGAGCAGTTGCGGGTGTTCGGCGATGGCCAGACGCGAGCCCATGTCGGCGTACTTGCCGTAACTGGCGAAGGCGCCAGACATCGACTTGAGCCCATAGAAGGTCAACGGTTGGTCGGCGAATGCCCGGTGCGCCCCCAGGGGGAGGCTACCTAAGGCACCCAGGGCAAGGCCTGCCTTGAGCAGGGTACGTCTTTGCATGAGTAACTCCTTGGTTGTGGTTATTAGGCAGGAGTGGCAATGACAAAGCGGGTACGGCCGGGCCTGTGTGCAGGCCTCTTTCCAGGCGGATCAGTGGTGGTGTTCGAACTCCAGCAGGAAATTGCGGGCAACCTCGCCTTCCAGCGCGGTCATGTGGTGTTCGGCGTCGCACATGTGTTCGTGCATCAGCCGGCGGACGGCGGGCTCATCGCTGGCGCGCAGGGCGGTGAGCAGTTGCTTGTGGTAGGCGATGTTGGCAGCGGCGAACTGCTGGCGCTTGGGCAGGTAGGCCTTTTTCAGCACCACCAGGTCGCGCAGCAGGTCGTTTAGGAACACCGCCATGAAACGCAGCAACGGGTTGGAGCAGCGATCGGCCAGCAGGGTGTGGAACTCCAGCTCCGCCAGGCGCTGTTCACGCTGGCCTTCCTCGCTGTCCTCCGGTGCGCTGCAGAAGTCGATGTTGGCCTGCAGCGCGGCGTAGTCGGCTTCGCTCAGCTTGCCCATTACCGACACCGCCAGCTCCACCTCGATGACCTTGCGCAGCTGATACACCTGCTCGCCGTCCAGGTGCTGGAAGTGCAGGTAGTTGCGCAGCGCGCGGCTGGCAGGTTCGGTGCCTACTTCATTGAGGTAGGCGCCACCGCTCGGGCCAGTGCGCGTGCTGACCAGGCCCTCGACCTCAAGCGCCTTGAGCGCTTCGCGGGCGGTGCCTTTGGAGCATTCGAAATGCTCCATCAGCTCACGCTCGGTAGGCAGGCGGTCGCCGGGGTGCAGTGCTTCGGTGACGATCGAGCGCTTTACCGATTCGACGATCACATCGGACAGCTTCTGGCGCTTGCGTTTGGGTTTGAGCATTTCGCTATTTTTCATATTTATGCGGATAAATAGGATTTAGCGAGTTTTGCCGGGGCGGGTCAATGCTGGCGGCGGGGGAGGGGTCGCAAATGGTGCGAAAGGGTCGGGGAGGGATAAGTGAAGTCAGGATTCACCACACAACCTGTGGGAGCGGCTTTAGCCGCGAACACCGGCGCAGCCGGTGCCATGCACCGCGTTGGATTCTTCGCGGCTAAAGCCGCTCCCACAGGGTACGCGGGGCCATCTCCCACAGGGTACTGTGTTCAGTTCTGGCGGCCGGGGCCCTGTTGCAGGTGCGCCTGGCTGCAATACCACTCGTTGCCCTGCTGCAGTGCCCGGTCATTGGGCAGGTGCACGCCGCAATGGGCGCAGCGCACCATCTTCAGCGGCGCATCCAGCTTCGCCTCGGGGTGCGACTGTTGGCTGGCTTTGAACTTGCGCCACAGCCAGAACGCGGCGGCGATCAGGGCGATCCAGAAAAGTAGGCGAACCATGGTGTCCAGCTTGTCGGTTGAAGAAGCCGACAGTCTAGGACGCGGCCAACAAAAAAGGGAGGCCCGAGGCCTCCCTTTCATGTAGCGCTGTGTATCAGTCGAACAGACCAAAGGTCATGTAGCTGAACCAGGAGCGGTCCTTCTCGGCTTCCTTCGGGCCTTCCGGCACGATCGGGTCACCGTTCTCGTCAGTCGGCAGCAACTCGCGTGGCATCTCGTCACGCGCGTCCTGGAACTGCTTGACCACGTCCTGGTTGGCGCGGGTTTCGCCCGGCGGCAGCGGGGTGTCGGTTTCGATCAGGCCCAGGGTGGCCTTGGACAGCCAGCCGCGGCCGTCAGACTCGGTCTGCTTGGGCTGGAACTCGCCATCTGCCAGGCTCGGGTGGTCCGGGTAGTTGAGCTTGAGGGTTTCCAGGCTGGTGGCGGCCAGTTCGTCCAGGTGCATCTTCTGGTACGCCTCGACCATCACCGCCAGGCCGTCGCCGACCGATGGGGTTTCCTGGAAGTTCTCCACCACGTAGCGGCCACGGTTGGCAGCGGCTACATAGGCCTGGCGGCTCAGGTAGTAGTCGGCCACATGGATTTCGTACGAAGCCAGCAGGTTGCGCAGGTAGATCATGCGCTGCTTGGCGTCGGGCGCGTAGCGGCTGTTGGGGAAGCGGCTGGTCAGCTGGGCGAACTCGTTGTACGAGTCGCGGGCAGCACCCGGGTCACGCTTGGTCATGTCCAGCGGCAGGAAGCGCGCCACCAGGCCACGGTCCTGGTCGAACGAGGTCAGGCCCTTGAGGTAGTAGGCATAGTCGACGTTCGGGTGCTGCGGGTGCAGGCGGATAAAGCGCTCGGCCGCCGACTTGGCCGCCTCGGGCTCGGAGTTCTTGTAGTTGGCGTAGATCAGCTCGAGCTGCGCCTGGTCGGCATAGCGGCCAAACGGGTAGCGCGACTCCAGGGCCTTGAGCTTGTTCACGGCGCTGGTGTAGCTGGAGTTGTCCAGGTCAGCTTGTGCCTGCTGGTACAGCTCGGCCTCACTGAGGTTCTCGTCAATCACTTCTTTATTGGAGGAACAGGCCGCGGTGAGCCCGAGGATGGCGATCAGCAGCAGGTGTTTCACTTGCATGGCGGCTTGCGTCCCTTTGACGGCCGCTGTCTTGGGCGGTGCCGTCCTGTTATGATGAGCGCCCCGGCCAACCCCGGGACAAAAGAAGTCGTATTTAACCACAAGCTCGCAGCCGAAACCAAAGGCTGTGCGCCCGCCGAATCGAGCATGTCCGAGATCATTCAACTTAGCGCAGAGGTCCCGTCCGAACTGGGCGGTCAACGCCTCGACCAGGTCGCCGCCCAATTGTTCGCCGAGTACTCGCGTTCCCGGCTGACTTCGTGGATCAAAGAAGGCCGCCTGACGGTCGACGGTGCCGTGGTGCGCCCTCGAGACCTCGTCCATGGTGGCTCGCAACTTGTCCTGGAGGCCGAGCAGGAAGCCCAGGGCGAGTGGGTCGCCGAAGATATCGAGCTGGATATCGTCTACGAAGACGACCATATCATGGTGATCAACAAGCCTGCCGGGCTGGTTGTGCACCCGGCCGCCGGGCATGCCAGCGGGACTTTGCTCAATGCACTGCTGCACCACGTGCCTGACATCGTCAACGTACCACGCGCCGGTATCGTCCACCGCCTGGACAAGGACACCACCGGCCTGATGGTGGTGGCCAAGACCTTGCAGGCGCAGACCCGGCTGGTCGAGCAGATGCAGGCGCGCAAGGTCAGCCGTATCTACGAGTGCATCGTGATTGGCGTGGTCACTGCCGGCGGCAAGATCGATGCCCCGATCGGCCGCCACGGCGGCATGCGCCAGCGCATGGCGGTCACCGACGGCGGCAAGCCGGCAGTAAGCCACTACCGTGTTCTCAAGCGCTTCCGCTCGCACACCCACGTGCGGGTCAAGCTGGAAACCGGCCGTACCCACCAGATTCGCGTGCACATGGCCCACGTCGGCTTCCCGTTGGTCGGCGACCAGACCTACGGCGGGCGCTTCCGTATTCCGCCAGCAGCCAGCCCGACCATGGTCGAGGCGGTGAAAACCTTCCCGCGTCAGGCACTGCATGCCCGCTTCCTGGCATTGGCCCACCCGATTACCGGTGAAGTCATGAAGTGGGAATCGCCGCTGCCGGATGACTTCGTCTGGTTGCTGTCGCTGCTGAACCAGGACCGCGAGAGCTTTATCGGATGAGTGGCCTGACCCAGTCGCTGCTGTTCCCCGACTGGCCGGCCCCGGCCTCGGTGCGCGCCTGTGTCACCACCCGCCAGGGCGGCATCAGCCTGCCGCCCTATGAAACCTTCAACCTTGGCGACCATGTAGGGGACGACCCTGCCGCGGTGGCCGAGAACCGTCGTCGCCTGAGCGACGAATTCGCCATCCAGCCGGCCTGGCTCAAGCAAGTGCATGGGCTGGTGGTGGCGGATGCCGACCCGGCCGTGGTGGCCGAGGCCGACGCCAGCTGGACCGACCAGCCTGGCATCGCCTGCACCGTGATGACTGCCGATTGCCTGCCTGTGCTGTTCTGCGACCGGGCCGGTACCCGCGTGGCGGCAGCGCATGCTGGCTGGCGCGGGCTGGCTGGTGGTGTGCTGGAGGCTACCCTGGATCGCCTGGCACTGCCGCCCGAAGAGGTGCTGGTGTGGTTGGGGCCGGCAATTGGCCCGCAGGCGTTCGAAGTGGGGCTGGAGGTACGCGATGCCTTTACGGCGGTGCACCCGGAAGCGGCCAAGGCGTTTGTCGATGGTGCCCGGCCGGGCAAGCTGATGGCCGACATCTATGAGCTGGCACGCATTCGCCTGGCGGCGCGTGGGGTAACGGCCGTTTATGGCGGCGGCTGGTGCACGGTCAGTGACGAGCGGTTCTTCTCCTATCGCCGTACTCCGCAGGGTGGGCGGTTTGCTTCCCTGGTGTGGCTGGAGCCGCGCTAGCCTGCACGGGCCTCTTCGCGGGCACGCCCGCTCCCACAGGTAATTCACAACCTGTGGGAGCGGGCATGCCCGCGAATGCCCCACCGCCAATCCAACAGGTTGACATTGGTCAACCCCGCTACGCTTGAATCTTCCACAATCAGCCTTATCTATAAGGTCATCTCAGGCAGGTTTCTTCATAAACAGGCGCTGTCCATCGCTCCGACCTGCCCTTTAAAGGAAGGTACCCCATGCGAATAGACCGTTTGACCAGCAAGCTGCAGCTTGCAATATCCGATGCCCAATCCCTGGCCGTTGGCATGGACCACCCCGCCATCGAGCCCGTGCACCTGTTGCAGGCACTGCTCGAGCAGCAGGGTGGTTCGATCAAGCCGCTGCTGATGCAGGTTGGCTTCGACATCAACAGCCTGCGCCAGGCGCTGGTGAAAGAACTCGACCAGCTACCGAAAATCCAGAACCCCACCGGCGACGTGAACATGTCGCAGGACCTGGCGCGCCTGCTCAACCAGGCCGACCGCCTGGCCCAGCAGAAGGGCGACCAGTTCATTTCCAGCGAGCTGGTGCTGCTCGCCGCAATGGACGAGAACAGCAAGCTCGGCAAGCTGTTGTTGGGCCAGGGCGTGACCAAGAAAGCGCTGGAAAACGCCATCAACAACCTGCGCGGCGGCGCGGCCGTGAACGATGCCAACGCCGAGGAATCGCGTCAGGCGCTGGACAAGTACACCGTCGACCTGACCAAGCGTGCCGAAGAAGGCAAGCTGGACCCGGTGATCGGCCGTGACGACGAAATCCGCCGTACCGTGCAGGTGCTGCAACGCCGCACCAAGAACAACCCGGTGCTGATCGGTGAGCCTGGCGTAGGTAAAACCGCCATCGCCGAAGGCCTGGCCCAGCGCATCATCAATGGTGAAGTACCCGACGGCCTCAAGGGCAAGCGCCTGCTGGCGCTGGACATGGGCGCATTGATTGCCGGTGCCAAGTACCGCGGCGAATTCGAAGAGCGCCTGAAAGGCCTGCTGAACGAGCTGTCCAAACAGGAAGGCCAGATCATCCTGTTCATCGACGAACTGCACACCATGGTCGGCGCCGGTAAAGGCGAGGGCGCCATGGACGCCGGCAACATGCTCAAGCCGGCCCTGGCCCGTGGCGAGCTGCACTGCGTTGGCGCCACCACGCTGAACGAGTACCGCCAGTTCATCGAGAAGGACGCGGCCCTGGAGCGCCGTTTCCAGAAGGTGCTGGTGGAGGAGCCGAGCGAGGAAGACACCATCGCTATCCTGCGTGGCCTGAAAGAGCGCTATGAAGTGCACCACAAGGTGGCCATCACCGACGGCGCCATCATCGCTGCGGCCAAGCTCAGCCACCGCTACATCACCGACCGTCAGCTGCCGGACAAGGCCATCGACCTGATCGACGAAGCGGCCAGCCGCATCCGCATGGAGATCGACTCCAAGCCGGAAGTGCTCGACCGCCTCGATCGCCGCCTGATCCAGCTGAAAGTGGAATCGCAGGCGCTGAAGAAGGAAGAAGACGAAGCGGCGAAAAAACGCCTGGAGAAGCTGACCGAGGAAATCGAGCGGCTGGAGCGTGAGTACGCCGACCTGGAAGAAATCTGGGCCTCCGAAAAGGCCGAGGTGCAGGGCTCGGCGCAGATCCAGCAAAAGATCGAACAGGCCCGCCAGGAGCTGGAAGCCGCCCGTCGCAAAGGTGATCTTAGCCGCATGGCCGAGCTGCAGTACGGGGTGATCCCGGACCTGGAGCGCAGCCTGCAGATGGTCGACCAGCACGGCAAGACCGAGAACCAGTTGCTGCGCAACAAGGTTACCGAGGAAGAAATTGCCGAAGTGGTGTCGAAGTGGACCGGCATCCCGGTGGCCAAGATGCTCGAAGGCGAGCGTGAAAAGCTGCTGAAGATGGAAGCGCTGCTGCACCAGCGCGTGATCGGCCAGGGCGAAGCGGTAACCGCCGTGGCCAACGCCGTGCGCCGTTCGCGTGCCGGGCTGTCCGACCCGAACCGGCCGAGTGGTTCGTTCATGTTCCTCGGCCCGACCGGGGTGGGCAAGACCGAGCTGTGCAAGGCGCTGGCCGAGTTCCTGTTCGACACCGAAGAGGCGATGGTGCGTATCGACATGTCCGAGTTCATGGAGAAGCATTCCGTGGCTCGCCTGATCGGCGCCCCGCCAGGCTATGTAGGCTATGAAGAGGGCGGTTACCTGACCGAGGCGGTACGGCGCAAGCCCTACTCGGTGGTGCTGCTGGACGAAGTGGAGAAGGCCCACCCGGATGTGTTCAACGTGCTGCTGCAGGTGCTGGAAGACGGCCGCCTGACCGACAGCCACGGGCGCACCGTGGACTTCCGCAACACCGTGATCGTGATGACCTCCAACCTGGGCTCGGCGCAGATTCAGGAACTGGTGGGTGACCGCGAGGCACAGCGTGCGGCTGTGATGGATGCGGTGGGTTCGCACTTCCGTCCGGAATTCATTAACCGTATCGACGAAGTGGTGGTGTTCGAGCCGCTGGGCCGCGAGCAGATTGCCGGCATTACCGAAATCCAGCTGGGCCGCCTGCGCAGCCGCCTGCTGGAGCGCGAACTGTCGCTGAGCCTGAGCCCGGAGGCCTTGGACAAGCTGATTGCCGTGGGTTACGACCCGGTGTACGGCGCACGGCCGCTGAAGCGGGCGATCCAGCGCTGGATCGAAAACCCGCTGGCGCAGTTGATCCTGGCAGGCAAGTTCATGCCGGGGACGGCGATAACTGCCAAGGTGGAAGGCGACGAAATCGTCTTTGGCTGATCTGCTTCACCATGAGCCCCGCTTTTGCGGGGCTTTTTCTTGCCTGTTTTCCTGTGCTGGGCTCTTCGCGGGCATGCCCGCTCCCACAAGAATTGCGCAGATTTCGAGGGCTGCGCCGTCCCTGTGGGAGCGGGCGAGCCCGCGAAGAGGCCGGCGCGGCCCCAGCAAATCCGGGGTGTTTGGAATTTCCTGGATAACTTGCTGAAATTTTTGAAATTTTTGCTTGCATCTAAAATCGGGTGCCCCTAATATACGCCGCGTTGTCAGGCACCAAGCGAATCACCAGCAACATCGGTGGCCGCAAAACAACTTACAAATCAGTAAGTTGAATGAAAAAAAGTGGTTGACAAGCAAAACGAAGAATGTAGAATAGCCGGCCTCAGCAGCTGCAACGCGAAAGCGGATAGCCAAAGAGACCGAAGCTAACACAAGCTTCGAAGCTGTAAAGATGTACCGAAGTTCAGTTCCGCGATAGCTCAGTCGGTAGAGCAAATGACTGTTAATCATTGGGTCCCTGGTTCGAGTCCAGGTCGCGGAGCCAATCTCGGGGTGTAGCGCAGTCCGGTAGCGCGCCTGCTTTGGGAGCAGGATGTCAGGAGTTCGAATCCCCTCACCCCGACCATTTTCCGGGTCGTTAGCTCAGTTGGTAGAGCAGTTGGCTTTTAACCAATTGGTCGTAGGTTCGAATCCTACACGACCCACCATGTAAAAAGGGCATCTCAAGCGAGATGCCCTTTTTCTTTAAGTATCACGGGGTGTAGCGCAGTCCGGTAGCGCGCCTGCTTTGGGAGCAGGATGTCAGGAGTTCGAATCCCCTCACCCCGACCATTTCCGGGTCGTTAGCTCAGTTGGTAGAGCAGTTGGCTTTTAACCAATTGGTCGTAGGTTCGAATCCTACACGACCCACCATGAAAAAAAGGGCATCTCGCATGAGATGCCCTTTTTTTTTGCCTCGAAATTAAGATGCGCTCTTGGGGTCCACACAATCCTCTGTGGGAGCGGGTTCACCCGCGAATGCGTCAGCAGGTTCACCATCGCATTCGCGGGTGAACCCGCTCCCACAGGGCATGCCGGTGCCTGTCAGTGCAGCTTCAGACGCGGCTCGGTACCCCGGCCAATCTTGCTACCCAGCATCATCAACGCCGTGCGGAAGAACCCGTACAACGCCATCTGGTGCATCCGGTACAGCGACACGTAGAACATCCGCGCCAGCCAACCCTCCAGCTTCACGCTGCCCATCAGGTTACCCATCAGGTTGCCCACCGCCGAGAAGCGCGACAGCGACACCAGTGAACCGTAGTCCTTGTACTCATAGGTTGGCAGCGCCTTGTTCTCCAACCGCGCCTTCAAACTCTGCGCCAGCATCGAAGCCTGCTGGTGCGCCGCCTGGGCCCGTGGCGGCACGTTGCGGTCGCTGCCCGGTTGCGGGCAGGCGGCGCAGTCACCGAAGGCAAAGATATTGTCGTCGCGGGTGGTCTGCAGGGTAGGGCGCACCACCAGCTGGTTGATGCGGTTGGTTTCCAGGCCATCGATGTCCTTGAGGAAGCCCGGCGCACGAATACCGGCCGCCCACACCTTCAGGCTGGCCTGGATCACTTCACCGTCCTTGGTTTTCAGGCCATCCTCGGTCACTTCACTGACGGCGGCATTGGTCATCACCTTCACCCCGAGCTTTTCCAGGGTCTTGTGCACCGGCACGCTGATGCGCTCTGGCAGCGCCGGCAACACGCGCGGGCCTGCCTCGATAAGGGTGATGTGCATGTCCTTGGGCTGGATACGGTCCAGGCCATAGGCCGCCAGTTCGTGGGCCGCGTGGTGCAGCTCGGCTGCCAGTTCCACACCGGTGGCACCGGCGCCGACGATGGCCACGCTGATTTTCTCGCTGGCCACATCACCGGCATGTGCACGCAGGTAATGGTTGAGCAACTGCTGATGGAAACGCTCGGCCTGCTTGCGGGTGTCGAGGAACAGGCAGTGCTGCGCCGCGCCCAGGGTGCCGAAGTCGTTGGTGTTGGAGCCCACGGCAATGACCAGGGTGTCGTAGCCCAGGGTGCGCGCAGGCAGCAGCTCGCGGCCCTCTTCATCGAGGGTGGCGGCCAGTTGAATCTGCTTGCCTTCACGGTCCAGGCCGCTCATGCGCCCCAGCTGGAAGTTGAAGTGGTTCCACTTGGCCTGGGCCACGTAGTTCAGTTCGTCTTCCGAGGAGTTCAGCGAGCCGGCGGCCACTTCGTGCAACAGCGGCTTCCAGATGTGCGTGAGGTTGGCGTCGACCAGGGTGATCTCGGCCTGCTTGCGCTTGCCCAGGCTTTTACCCAGGCGGGTCGCCAGTTCCAGGCCGCCGGCGCCGCCGCCGACAATCACGATGCGATGAGTCATGGGGATATCTCATAAGGTTTACGGAATGCGTGGCCCCAGGGGCCGGCCGCAAACTGCACGAGGGGAGGGCGAGCGCGAAGCAGCTCATAGCACCAGTCCACTGAGCAGGCGGCTGAGGAGACCCAACCCGATGGTCACGGCCACCACCAGCACAAGGAGCAGCCACGGCCGAAAGGGCCTGCGCTCGACTTGGTGCTGGGGGGCTCGCAGATACTCATCGACACGACGCTGATCTTCCGGATTCAGGCGGCTGGTCATGGTGGGCCTCGTCAGGTAGACGTTTGTGACTGCGTAAACGCTACAGCGTTCACGCAAGCGCTTGAAGCAAATGATAAGGCTTTCTATCTCTGGCGCCGAGTGTACGCCATCGCAAACACTTGCTGCAGTGGATCAAAGACTGATGCCCACGTCGAAAACAATGCTGCGGCCCAGGTTGCCTCGCAGAAAGTCCGGTGCGTCGGGGTGGGCGAACAGCACCCGGGCAAAGGTCGGCCCCACCAGCGACAGCGAGCGCCAGCCCTGGCGCAGGTATTCGGTGGGCGGTGGGAAATGGGTGTTGAGGTCGAGCACCTCGCGCTTGAGGCTGGCGAAGGCGATGATGTCCAGCTCGTTCAGCTCCAGCCCGCGTTCCCGGTAGTTGTGCGCCTTCTTGCGCAAGGTCGGCGCCAGGCGCCCCAGCAGCTCGGTGGCACTGATGCGCCGCGGGCGTGCTTCGCGGCGTACCAGCTGCGCCAGGGAGAACGCACTGCGCCGGCGCTGCAGCTCTTCGCGCCATTCATCGTTGAGCCGGCGGCCCTCGTCGAGCACGAAAAACACCTCGAAGGCCGCGTCGCGGAACAGCACGTCTGGCGGCTCTTGCCCGGCCGGGGTGAAATCCTCGCTGCGGTAGGGGATGTTCAGCCCCTGCAACAGGCGTTGGCACACCCAACGCTCCCGCTCCCACTTGCGAGCGTTGGAGAGAAAGGCATTGGCTTGTTCGGCCTGGATAGTAAGCAGGCGCAGGTAGTCTGAGTCATCCATGGGACAAGCTTAGACGCTAATCGATGACGATAAGATGCTGTTTGTGCGCAGAAATCAGCCCAGCACCGGCCACTGCTGGACTACCCCCAGCAAATGCACCAGGCCGAAGCCCAGGCAGACCAGTGAACTGACTATGATGAAACGCCGCGAACGCCCGGTACCGGCCAGCAGCACGGGGCCCAGCAAGCCGCGGGCGAGGAACACCAGGGTGATCAGGCAGATGGCCGGCAGCAGCAGGGGCAACCGCCCGATCGCCCCGGCAGCCGACAGGGCATAGGCCGACCAGACCAGCAGCACGCAGGCGATAGCGGCCGTGATCAGCCCCGGGTACCAACGGCCCTTTTCAGCGGCTACGGCCATGCGCTCGCCAGCCCCGAACAAACGGTACCAACGCGGCCCGACGGCGATGATGGCCAGGTGAAGCACGCCGATGATGGCGTTGAGTGCCGCTGCCAGCAGCAGGGCGAGGTTGAGTCCTTCAGCCATGAACAATGCTTCCTGCATCGAGTGAGGGCGACAGCCTACCGCAGCCGAAGGGACTGGAGAATGGGTGTAGACTCGTTTTTTATCCACAAGGCAGCAAGGGGCATTTATCAGGTGATCAGCGCGCAGGTGTTGTCCGGCACCACCCTTACGCTTGGCTGGCTGGGTTATCTGCCGTTGCTGATCTGGTCGGTCAGCCGGGTGGGCTGGGTCGAGCTGTTCACTGACCGGCGCCGCCAGCATCTGCTGTTTGGCACGGTGTTCTGCCTGTTTGCGCTGTGGTTGGTGCGGCGTGATTTCGATACCGGGGTTTCGTACCACTTTATTGGCATGACGGCGGTCACGCTGCTGCTGGACTGGCCACTAGCGGTGCTGGGTGGGTTCATGGCCCAGCTTGGCTTGCTGGTGCTGGGGCGCCAGGACCTGGCAGCGCTGGGGGTGAATGGCTTGTTGCTGGTTGGCCTGCCGGTGCTGATAGCCGAGGCGTGCGCGATCGGAGTCGAGCGCGCCCAGCCGCGGAACCTGTTTGTGTATATCTTCTGTTCAGGGTTTTTCCCGGCAGCCTTGACGGTGCTGGCTTGCCTGTCGGTCGGGCTGGGGCTGTTGTGGCTGGATGGGCGCTTCGCCATGCCGGAGTGGCTCAGCGATTTTGTCGGCTACCTGTGGCTGATGATGTTCCCCGAAGCGTTCATCAACGGCACGGTGATCAGCGCGCTGGTAGTGTTTTGCCCGGAGTGGCTGGAAACCTTCAACCGCACGCGGTATCTGCAGGCGCCGTGGAAGGAGGATGAGCAGTGATTTTGGGGTGGCAATGCCGGCCCTTTCGCGGGTGAACCCGCTCCCACAGGGGCCCCCACAGCTTCGAGGCTGGTGCAGTACCTGTGGGAGCGGGCGTGCCCGCGAAGAGGCCCGCACAACCACCTTGCTATCGGCTCAATGCCGCGGCTCCAGATCCCCCGAATACAGCTCATCCTCGGACTCTTCCGCCCCCGGAATCTTGTGCTCTTCAGCCGCCCAGGCCCCCAAATCGATCAGCTTGCAACGGTCCGAACAGAACGGCCGGAACGGGCTTTTCTCGTTCCATTCCACAGGTGCGCCACAAGTCGGGCAGTCGACGGTCAATGGCTGGCTCATGGCTGGCCTCCTCGTAAAGTCAGGTAAAAGTGGTGCAGGCGGTCAATCTGCTCATGCAGCGCGGCCAGGTCGCCGTCATTGACCACCACATCATCGGCATGGCGCAGGCGCTCCTCGCGGGCCAGCTGGGCCTTGAGAATGGCCTGCACCTGCTCGGCACTGGTGTTGTCACGCGCCAGGGTACGCGCCACCTGCAGCTCCTGCGGCGCATCGATCACCAGCACCCGCTGGGTCTTCTGGTACTGGCCCGACTCGATCAGCAGCGGCGACACATACACCGCATACGGCGACTGCGCCTTGGCCAGGTAGCTGAAAATTTCCTGCCCGATCAGCGGGTGAAGCAGTTGCTCCAGCCATTTGCGCTGCGCCGGGTCGGCGAAGATCAGCTGGCGCAGGGCGGCACGATCGAGCTGGCCGTCCGCCTGCAGCACGCCGGCGCCGAAGCGCTCGACGATGCTGGCCAGGGCCGGGCGGCCAGGCTCGACCACCCAACGCGCCGCCTGGTCGGCATCGACCAGGTGCACGCCAAGCTCGACGAAACGCTCGGCAGCGGCGCTCTTGCCGCTACCAATGCCGCCGGTCAGGCCGAGAATCCAGGGGGTAAAGGCCGCAGTGGTCATCAGAATCCAAGCAGTTGTGTGTATGAAGCGTATATTTCATCACCCCAGAGCACGGCAATCCACCCCGCAATCGCCAGATAGGGCCCGAACGGGATCGCCGTCCCCATGGCATGCCGGCGCAGACGCAGCAGGCACAGCCCAGCCAGCGCCCCGACCACCGACGACAGCAGCAGGGTCAATGGCAACACCTGCCAGCCCCCCCAGGCCCCGATCAGCGCCATCAGTTTGAAGTCGCCATAGCCCATGCCTTCCTTGCCGGTGATCAGCTTGAACGCCCAGTACACCGTCCACAGGCTGAGGTACCCGGCCACCGCGCCCCACAGCGCACTGCTCAGCGGGACGTAGAGGCCGAAGGCGTTGACGATCAGCCCCAGCCACAGCATCGGCAGCACCAGCGCATCCGGCAGCAACTGGTGCTCGGCATCGATCAGGCTCAGGGCCAGCAGGCACCAGGTCAGCGGCAGTGCAAGCAAGGCCTCGGGCGACGCGCCAAAGCGCCAGGCCACCACCAGCGACAGCAGCGCGCTGGCCACCTCTACCAACGGGTAGCGCGGGCTGATGCGGGTTTTGCAGGCTGAACAACGCCCGCGCAAGGCCAGGTAGCTGATGACCGGAATGTTCTCCCACGGGCGAAGCCGATGCGCGCAGTGCGGGCAGCGTGAGGCGGGGAGCCACAGGTCGAAACGCTCGTGTGGCGTGATCGGCAATTCCAGCATCTCCTGCGCTTCACGCTGCCATTGCCGCTCCAGCATGATCGGCAGGCGGTACACCAGCACATTGAGAAAGCTGCCCACCAGCAGGCCGAGCACCGTGGCCAAGGTGAGAAAGTACGCCGGCTGCTCAGCCAGCAGAGTCCATAAAGTCATGTTCAGATCAAGCTACCCAACTGGAAGATCGGCAGGTACATCGCCACCACCAGGCCGCCCACCAGCAGGCCCAGGACCAGCACGATGGCCGGCTCCAGCAGGCTGGTCAACTGCTCCAGCGCCTGGCTGACCTGTTCCTCGTAATGGCTGGCGGCTTTTTCCAGCATCTGGTCCAGCGTGCCACTGGCTTCCCCGATCGCCGTCAGTTGTACCAGCAGCGGCGGAAACAGCGGCTCGGCGGCCATCGCCTGGTGCAGCCCCTGCCCATTGGCCATGCCCTGGCGCAGCCGCAACACCGCCTGCTCATGCAGGTCGCCGCCACTGACCCTGGCCACCGTGCCCAGCGCATCCAGCAACGGCACCCCGGCGGAGTAGGACGTTGCCAGGCTACGCGCGAACCGCGCCAGCGCCGCCTGCCCCAGCAGCCTGCCGAACACCGGCAACCCCAGCACCCGGCGAGCTATCCACAGGCGCGCTGGCGCGTGCTGCCGGTGGAGCTGGCGCATGGCAAAACCCAGTACCACACCCATCACCAGCAACAGCGGTGCAAAGCGGCTCAGCCCTGTGGACAAGTCGATCACCCATTGGGTAAAAGCCGGCAACGCCACGCCCATGCCAGAGAACATGCTCTCGAATTTCGGAATTACCTCCAGCAACAAGATCGCCGACACCCCCAGCCCCGTCAGCAACAGCATCAGCGGGTAGATCATCGCCTTGCGCACCTTCTTGTGCAGCACCCGGCGCTGCTCCAGCATGCCCGCCAGCTGTTCCAGCTGCCGGTCGAGCGTGCCGGACTGCTCACCCACCCGCACCAGGTTGCAGTACAGCGCATCGAACCACCCCGGATGGCGCTGCAACGCATCCGCCAGCCCCAGGCCCGAGGCCACATCCTGTTTCAATCTATCCAGCAATGCCGCGTGCGCCGCATCACAGCCACTGCGCCCCATCACCTCGAACGCCTGCAGCAGCGGCACCCCGGCCTTGAGCAAGGTCGCCAGCTGCCGGCTGAACCCCGCCGGGTCGGCCTTTGCCCGCCGTTTCGGCAAACTGAAGCCAAGCCCGCCGGCAGGCCGCAAGCTGGCGACCTTGATGCCCTGGCGGATCAGCCCGGCGCGCACATAAGCCGGGCTGCGCCCGGGCGTTTGGCCACTGACCGGCGTGCCATTGGCGTCGGTGCCGTGCCAGGTGTAGAGGAGTGTGGATTGGGTCATGCAAAGGTCCTTTTCCTGCCCGTGCGACAAGCCTGGAAACAGCTTGCCGCGTCCATGCAAGGGCGCGCGTCCGTGATGCTCACTAGAGTAGTTCAGCGAAGACGACGCCCCAGCGGGCAGGGGTGACAAAAGGTGTCTGTTCAGGCCTACTGCGCCGCTGCCAGCCGGGGTCGAGCCTGACCTCAACGAGTACGCGTATCAAAAAGGAAACCGTTCATGAAAGGGCAACGCGGTATCACCCTGATCGAACTGATGATCGTCGTTGCGATCATTGGCATTCTGGCGACCATCGCCTTACCGATGTACACCAACCACCAGTCACGCTCCAAGGCCGCGGCCGGGTTGCTGGAGATCAGCGCGCTGAAGACGGCGATGGACCTGCGGTTGAATGACGGCAAGGATGTGGCGGATGTGGCCGCGTTGGGTGGCCAGCCGGCGACGGCGCATTGCGCGATCACGGCTAGTGGCAAGGCGGCGGATGGCAACGGGAGCATTGTTTGCACGCTGGTGGATGCGCCGGCTACTGTGCTGGGCAAGGCACTGACCCTGACGCGTTCGGCTAGTGGGTGGGCGTGTACTACCGACATTGAAGAAGACCTGGCGCCGAAGGGGTGCAAGGCGCCTTGAGGGTAGGGCAATAAGTCAGAGGAAACAGGGGTTTGCGTAACGGGTGCGAGCAGTGGTACGTTGCGCTACACGCCGGTGTAGCTCAGTCGGTAGAGCAGCGCACTCGTAACGCGAAGGTCGCAGGTTCGATTCCTGTCTCCGGCACCAGATTATGTTGGCACGATGCAGGTTTTCCTGGTTTCGGCCCCTCCAGAAATGCCCGCCTTGTGCGGGCATTTTTGTTTCTGCCTCACTGTGCTTTTGGCAGCTCAGGCTACTTCAGCCCCCCCGCTTCGCCTGAGTGCATGGTCCGGGGCTTTTCACTTCCGATTGCACAGGTTTCAAGATAATGGGTGCCTGGCATTTGGCTTTCGCCCAGTGTTTGCGGGGTGTTTGGCGAATTTTTTTAAGATAGTGCTTTCACCGGTTAGAGATATTTTTCAGATGGCCAAGCTTTCCATCACTATCTCCAGCTGTTGACCCCGCCTGGTCATCACATAGCCAGCAGGCGAATCGCATATCATGTGGGAGCGGGTTCACACGCGAACCGGCGCAGCCGGTGCTATCACCGAGATGCCTACTTCCCTTGGAGGTTGGCTTGGGCCCACTGTTCGGCGGTCGTGACTTGAATCGCTTGCCGCTCATTGAAGGTCCCAGCTTTCGGCCAGGCCACGCCTCGGCCCTGGGCAAATACAGCGCGATACTTCTTGATGTGATGAGTCGGGTCTTTTTCCAGCTCTTCCATCAGATACGGGACCGTCCATTCGTTACGTTTGAAAGGTCGTCCAAGGACACGTTCGAGCAGCCCGGCAACCTCATCGTAAGTAACAGTGTCGCCGGAGAGGTACACGATTTCGTTGCGGAAGCGGGGCTCGAAGAAAACGATTTCTGCTGTCAGCGCCCCGATGTCGTCTGGTGTGGTAAGGGTGACGCTGTTCTCAAGGCCGCCCAGCGCGTTCACGGTGTCATTTTCGAAGTCCACCACCTCAAAAATAGGCTCGAACATAAAGCTGGTGAACATGCCAGTCGAGATGATTACCCATTCTGTCTTGTCTTGAGCACGCAGCAGCTCGCGGACGTCAAGCTGGGCATCAAAGAGGTCCTGCGGGCTTCCGCGTCCGATCACCTCAAAATCCACGCCGAACTGCCAAGGGAAGTAGCGCTTAACGCCGGACTTGAGGGCCGCCCTGGCCAGCTTCATCGGAGTTTCTCGGCCTGCAACCATTCCTGCGCAGCCAATGACGGTGTCGAATTGGGCGAACACCTCTGCAAGCTGGTCGATGGAGTCGTTCACCAGATCGGCTGCGACCATGTGAATGCCGAGGCTACGAAGCTCATCGATTTCAGTTTTTTTTGCAGGCTCCTGTGTATTGATGGTGGATTTGCGGAGCAGCACGCTGACCTTTGAGCCAGGGGCTCGTTTTGCAACCTGGGCAAGGTTGCGAAGGACTGGCAGGCCAAGTTCACCTGCGCCCAAAACGAGGATCGATTGAGGGGTAGGCTGGGTGGGATGAGTCATGATTTGTCCTGAATAGAGTTGCTTGTAAGATGGACAAATGCTTGCACGACTATGCAGCGTTCGTAAGAAGGCACACGCGTGATACCAGGGGGAACAATGTCGGATCATGAGGCTCTGAGGCAGGCCGAAGCTATCTGCCAGACGCTCAGAGAGGATGACGATGGGGTCAGGCGTGAGGTTCTCACGCATGCGGGCAGTCGCTGGTCTCTGGGTATCCTGCACGCTCTGGGCGTCTACGGCACGATGCGCCACGCCGATATCAGAAGACAGCTGAATGGCATCACACAGCGGATGCTGACCAAGACACTGCGATCACTTGAGCGGGATGGCTTGGTC
Source organism: Pseudomonas sp. B19(2017) (assembly GCF_002113165.1). Lineage (NCBI taxonomy): Bacteria > Pseudomonadati > Pseudomonadota > Gammaproteobacteria > Pseudomonadales > Pseudomonadaceae > Pseudomonas > Pseudomonas sp. B19(2017). Next base: position 53,397 of record NZ_NEJR01000021.1, on the reverse strand, counting down.
AACCGTCACGAGTTCCAGGAGATTCCGCCCCGTGTGGAATATGACCTCACGCCGCTGGGGGTGGAGCTGCTTATCCGCATGTCGCCTATCTGGATGTGGGTGGTTGAAAACGTGGACCTGATTCGCCAGGCCCGCCACAGGTTTGATAGCCAGGAAGGAAAGACACCATTCTGGCAAGAGCCCGTCCCGATGCCAGCGGGTTCAGATACTAGGCATGACACCCCGCTGATAGCTCAGGCTATAACATCGAAAAGAGACAAATAACTTATCTGTTTTTGCACGGTCCGTTTGCGAACAGGCGAAGCTTACAAGAGCTTGGTCACATCATGATTAACATGTGCCCGAACCTGACGCTAGCGAACGACCCGGTAGTAGTCCGGCATGTCCTCCAACGCTGACCAGCATACGACGCTCGATGCGTCGTCGAGCGAAGCCTCTCCCTTATCCACATCAGCCAACAATGCCTTTACCAGAGCGCAGATCTGGCTCCGGACATCATCCAGGCTGTTTATTTCTGCAAGCCGCAAGCTATACGTCCAGCGGTCTGCAGCGCCGTTTTTCGTTTCCCAGCGGAAAAGGCGGGCGGTGCCGTCTTGCAGGCGGTTCATGGACCTCGGGGAGATATCGCGCATTTCAAAGCCCATGTAATTCTCGTACTTCACATCTGTCGGGTCATCCCACAGGTTGATATGAAGCAGAGGCTCCGGGCTGAAACCACCTTCAGCATCATCACAAAGAAAACTCATCTGGAATGCCAGATGCGCTGTTACCTTACGCTTGCCTTTCGGTGTGAGAGGCAGTGACCAGGCTGCGGCGCGGAAAATCCAGCCACTCGTATCAGTTTTGTAGCTGCTCGACCACTCGCCTGGTTTGTAGAGGGTGTCCAGTGGGCTCTTGCAGAACAGGTCGCTGACCTCGCGCTTGATCAGGTTCGCAAGTGCTTCGCATTCATCGCCGACCTTGGACACGAAGGCGATAGACGCTGAGATCGCTTTACCGGTTTCACTCATTTGCATTGCACTCTCAAGACTTCACTGGCTCAGACTGAGCGAAAAAAATATGGCCTGAAACCGCTGGAGGTAGCGGCTGTTTGATGGACTTGAACCCACCGAAGGGCTCGACGGCCAGCAGTTTTAGGCAGCGACGGACTTGCTCGCTCCAGCGTCGCAGCTCAAGTCCTGGCCCCGTACGGATAGTGGACACGGCGGTGAGGATGTCAAACCACGAGCGCATGAGCAGCTTACCGTTCCAGACATCCCGGCGATTCAACGCGTTGGTGGCTTCGCTGGTATCCAGGCCGATGAACATGTGAAGCGCGCGGTTTTGCTCATCTTTATCTAGATAGCTTTCCCACTGCTGGTGCAGTTGGTCCTGGCCGCTCAAGGGGGCACGCCATTTGAGTTCAACTAGCAAAATCTGACTATGCGTGCTCCAGGTCAGCTCCACACGAAGGTCTGGCTCGATCCGACCTTTGCGTGGCCAGAAGTGCATCTCTGCATGAGTAGGTGTATCAGCGGGAAAGGCGTATTCAGGATTTCGTAGCTGCACCAACGCGCCCCAGAAAGCGGCAATAGCCGCCGGGGAGAGAAGCGCCAGAGGGCCCAACAGCGTAGAGGTGATTTCGTCTTCCTCGGCCACTCTATGCTCAGTTGTTTCGTCCCGATGGCCTAGATAGCGCCGGTAGAGCCTGGATTTCTTGTGGCTAAATGCATGCAACATGAGGACTCCTTGTACTTTGCAGACTCGCTCTACTCAGGCCTGAAGGGTTCATTACCGGAACTGGTACCGAAGGCCGCGCAAAGTAATCTGGGCAGCCATTCCGCTGCTCGACCAGTCAAGGTAATGGCATCCTTTGTATCGACGGGTTCGGTATTTATATGAACAACATGGGCACCGTGTTCACGGGCGATCTCGGGGATCCGTGCGGCCGGATAAACCATTGCGGATGTTCCTACGGACAGTAACAGATCGGCGTTTCTTGCAGATTTGAACGCGGTTCGTAATTCGAGCTCGGGCAAGTCTTCGCCGAACCAGACTACACCGGGGCGAATCTTGCCGTTGCAATGGGAGCAGCGAGGCGGCTCGAGAAGGCTTGCTTTCGTTTCCGACGAGGGGCATTCAGCCAAGGCATGCAGGCGGGCACAAGCGAAACAACGGGCAGCTTGAAGACTTCCATGAAGATGGATCACGCCCGTGCTACCTGCGCGCTCATGCAGGTCGTCGACATTCTGAGTCACCACCACCAATGCCGGCACATGCTGCTCCAAGGTCGCAATGGCAAGATGCGCCGCATTCGGTCGAGCCTGGGCGACCTGGGCCCTGCGCCATTCGTACCAGCCCCAGACCAGGGCCGGGTCATTGCGAAAAGCCGTTGCCGTCGCGAGCTGGGCTGGGTCGAACTTTGCCCATAGACCGCTCTGTTGGCCCCGGAATGTAGGGATGCCGCTTTCTGCCGAAACCCCTGCGCCGGTGAATACCACTAGCCTACGAGCATTGGCTAACCACTCCACGGCGTTCGCGAACGCAGCGTCAGTCGTCTTCATAAAGCTCAATCCCTCTTCTGAGGCGCTGAAGCAAACGTTGCTTCAACGTCTCCGGTCCTGTCACGGCAATAGAGCCCGTGTGGGAAAGCAACCACCACTCCAGCTCCCAGCTATCCGCGACTTGTGCGCGTATCCAGCCGCCTTCCTCGCTGGACATCGTCTCCATGCTTTCGCTCAGCGGTGTCTCTTGCAACAAGCGCAAAAGCCCATCGCTCACCCAGGCTTCGAGGGTGATGAGTTCAGCTGCGTTATCGCCAAACTGCATGGCACCCGAAGCGGCATAAGCCTTCAGGTCAAAGCCGCAAAGTGTTTTGGCGGATATTTCCGTGATCGCCACGTCGCTCATGCGATGGAGCGCAAATTGGCGGGCGTCTTCATGGGGCTCTGCCATTGCGATCAGGTATGTGATTTCTCCGCGTTGCACCAATCCGAGTGGATTGAGCATGAGTTGGCTCATTTGATCGCGATGCGCCGAGTAATAGCTGCAGGTCAGCTGGCGATTCTCAATCAACGCTTCTTGCACAGTTGCCAAACAGGCAGCATCGATCTTCGGCTTCACCAAGGGCAGGTAGGCAGGCACGCTGGCGACCTTCTCCGGCCAACGGCTTGCAGGCGACTGCCGGGTAAGTGCGCTCAATTTGCTATTGGCTTGCTCGAAACGAGGCTTGAGCGCGCCAAGCATGAAGGCGGGAATCAAAGGCTTGAGCATCTCTTGGGCAAGAGTCAACGTCAGGGCCTCCAGGACGGTCACCGCCGTTGCCTGGACGCTCGAGGGCGGTGCCCAGCTGAAACCGTAGGGCACGCTTTTATCGTTTTTGCGAATCGCGAACACGGTAGCCAGGTCCTCCAAGTCCCGTTCGACTGTGCGCTTGGTCGTGGGAAACCCAGCTTCTGCCAGGCGCTGCTGCAAGTCTCTCGCCGTTGCTCCGCTTCCCGAAGTAGGCAGCAACTGCAACAGCTCCCACTGGCGGCTTAGGGTGTTTCTTCCTGAGTTGGAGGGCACGGTGATTCCTTGGTGATCGAGTGATGGCTGGCTGCTCAGCATTTTCCACGATATCGAGACCGTATGGGTCGCGAGTGAGCGCGACCCATTGCGACCACCCGCTAGCGGAAGATGGTGCCCTCGTATTGGAGAGCCCGTAAGGTGGTCATGCTCACCATGTGAATATTCCAATACAGCAATAGTCAGCCAGGATTTTCAGGTTTTTCCAAGGGGGTAAAATAGTTATGTCTGAATTTGCTGATGGTGGCGATGATTATATAAATATTGTGGTTACGGATTTTGTCACGGGCCATAAGTCTGTTTGTGTTTCACTGGATGCACCGATTGAACGGCTTGCTCACCCGCGCTTTGATATCCACCTTATCATCGATGCGCCAAAAAAGTTTTGCGTTGCGGAGGCCGTTGGAGAAAATATATTCTTCATAGATGCGCGTCCAAAGGGCAGGGCTCTAGGGGAAAATCAGTATCAAGTTATCTATGATGGGGCTGAGGACAGCACAGCTGGGTTCTATCAGTGGGCTTGCGAATGCGTCGGTTTTTTCAAGGTCATGCAGTTCAATTTTGGCATTGTCTGTGTCGATTATGCTGACTTCCTCACTGCGCTATCCTGCTGCAAGGCCAATACCTTGCGTTTTGAAAAAATGACGTATGACCATCATGCTGTGGTGCCTTATGAAAAGCATTCTGGGCCGCCTTACAGGGTCATTTATTGCTGTCTTGATGGCGGATTGGATCTCTCGCTTGGACATTATGTGAAGTTCGCAGAAGCGTTAGAAGCCAGCAATCCAGAGCTTGTGATGATAAAGTCTGCCATGAAGCTCACGAAGTCTACGGTGTACTCCATAATGCTGCTGGGTGAGGCAGTCGATCAGACTTTGCCAATGCAGTGTCAACATAACCACGCCTCCTGAGCGCGGCCTTGACCAACCCCAGTATGACAACCACCTGAGTGTAGATCCGGACTTTACCTCAGGGGTTACATGGGATGCCATGCAGGGCAGCTGCGGACATCGCAAAACAGTAGATCGAAGTCCGGGTTTTTGAGCCACAAGGCGAGAATCCTGAGGTTTGCGGAGCGAATCTTGCGATCGTCCACCTTTCGAAAACGTCTAGGCGGTGTCTCTCGCTGACTTGCGAAGCTGTCGCTGTGAAACCGCGCCAAGCGCTTGCGGATTGCTGGAGAGCGTGAAGTGAGCAGCTCGGGCTCGATGTCCCATAGCACAAAAACATAATCGTACTGGCAGCCGTGGCGCCTATAGGTGCGTGCCATATACAAATCTCCATATCATTATCTGGCTGACATGGTGGTCTCCTTCGGCAAGGTTGGAAGGGTAAGTGTTTCGGAGCGTGTGTGATGCACGCTCCGGTTTAGGCGATTGATTACAGGTCGTCTAGCAGCTCGATTTCGCGGGTGATGAGAGCAGTGATGTCGATCAGGCCTTCGCTGGGGAATACTTCAGTATTTATCCACCACGCGTTACGACAGCCCGGAGTGAAGTGCAGTGCACCCATGTCTTGAAGTACGGCTGCCAGCGCGCTGGCGTCAGGTGGGTTACCCTTCTTGTCGGTCGCTTCGTAGTAGGCGTTGCCGATACCAAACGCGCTTTCGCCGGCACGGACCTTCGTTGCGCTATTGGCCAGAGGGAATGGCGTGCTGCCCGATACTTCCCGAAGAATATTCAACATCTTGTTGATGACCTTGATCGGATAGCGGCGGCCTCCATGAAGCTGTATTCCGCCGTCATCGATCAGGTAATGGAATTTGTTGCCTCTTGCAGCGGTGTAGCACTCAGTCCAACCGTCACCTGGCATTGGGGGAGCGGTCAATATGGCCTGAGCATTGCTCCCGTCACGGGGCAGGTCATAACCGATCATGAACAATGCAGCCTCCAATTGACGTAGCGCCGGTACGGCAGAGGAGGCAGCGAAGTCACTGGCTGGTGCTCGTGCCAGTGCTGCTGCCAGAATCCAGCTAGCTTTGAGATTCCACTCTGCATGATGAGCACCGGCGATCAAACGTGGAAAGCTGAAACCAGCCTGGCTAGGGTTGCGGTTCTTGGGCGATTTTGCATGAGGACCCTCTTTCGAAGGCGCCCAGGGAAAGGCGAGCTCGGCGGGGACACTCGAGAGCTGTTTCTCCCGGCAGTACTTCACGACGATCCAGCCGAGGGCGGCCGCAACGCGGCTGTCGTAGATGATGAAATCGTCGACCAGCAGCGAGTAGACCTTGGTCATACCGGCGTTGAAGCGCAGATCACTGCTTACGAGGATCTGCTCAGTCAGATCGCCGCGGGTCAATGCGGCGGCTGTCGACGCCAGGGTCTGGGCGAGATTGTCGATGTTGATACTTAGCCAGCGAATGTTTCCTGCCTCGACACCGCCCCATCTCATCACATCTGCAGCAGCGGTAAACGCAGCCTGATCGTTTGCCGTGTTTATGCTGCTCTGCAACGCACTACTCAATGCGTTCAGCGCCGCGCAGTTGCTGGTGAGGTCCGTTCCTGGTGGAACGTCATGAGCGCCTTTGTGCCGCCATTGATAGCGTGCGCAAGCATCCTGGAGCCCTTGGCATTTCCAAAGAGTGTCGTTGCGGCGGTCCGTGTATTCATGAGTGAAAAGCGAGGTGTTGTTCAGATTTCTGGCCAGCCAATCGACAAAGTCACCTACCACATGGTTCATCGTGGCAGAAGAAGTGGTGCCGAGGTACTGATCGCGATGCATGTCCCGATTCCTTGTGGTGGGTGTCTTGAGTTGCGCTAGTATCCGTCCAGGTGCGACACAACCTGTCGTATGCGGGTAGCTGGATTATCCGAATCAACACCAATAGAGACGGCTTGATCTTCGCATCCGGATGCGGGCCGACAAAGGAGCTGAATGTGAGCAAGCAGGATTTGCCGAATGCCATCAAAACCTTGAAACGGCGATTCGAACTGCTGCGCAATGTGGGATCGGCAAGATGGAAGGGCATTACCGCGACTGAGTTACTGGGCAGCGATGACAGTGGTGTGGATATTCGAACGATCCAGCGAGATCTGGAAGTCATGGCCAAGGCAGGCGTGCTCAAGGGGAAATCGCGGGGTAAACATGAAACTCCGAGGTGGTTCTTGCACGATGAAAGCCCCATTGATATGAATTTTGCGGGTGATTATGGGCAGGTAGAGGCACTGGAATTAACACCCTCCCAACTGAAATCCAGCCGCGTGGCCTTGGGGATCGTGACACTCTACGAGCACGCCCAGCACCTTTTGCACCATGCAGCGCTAGCTGATTTGAAACCGATCTATGAACGGTCCAAGGATATTCTCAGAAAAAATCACTCACTGGAGCATGGCTGGGTCGGAAAGGTCGTGCACGGAACCCAGCAAGTTCAACTCCGCCCAGCCAAGGTTTCCAGTGTAGTGCTACACGCAATTCAGACCGCCGTTCTGGAGGGCACCCAAGTCAGGGCGGACTACCGATCCCGTCGTAGCAAAGATACCAAAAGCATGCTCTTGAACCCCCTCGGCCTTGCGTATCAGGACTCAAGCATTTATTTGGTTTGTCAGCTGGACGGTGACCAGATCATTCGCAAGCTTCCACTTCAACGCTTCGAAGCCGTTCATGTGCGTCAGTCTCGTCGAGTATCGATACCAGAGAATTTCGTACTGGCTGAGCATGTGCAGAAAATTCACAAAGCGTGTGGCCCCGTCCGATTGAAAATGAGGATCAATGGGGCACTTCGTGAGCGACTGGATGAGTCGGAAACACCATTGACGGAAAATCAGGTAATGACTCCCCTGAGTACCGGCGACTGGATACTGGAGTGTGATTACGAGTACACCCAGGGCCTTGAGTGGTGGATTCTTGGTCATGGTGCTGCCATCGAAGTACTTGAACCGGCCGAGTTGCGGGAAAGCATCAGCGGTTGCGTCAGGCAAATGGCCAAAACATATGGGCACCTTTCCTCTAACACGACAAGAGAAACGCTATGACTGATGAAAAACACGATGATCGCCCTGTTTACCAGGCAACCTGCCATTGTGGAACGGTGCGTTTTTCACTTCGCTTGACCGATGGTGTGCGTACAGCGCGCCGGTGCAACTGCTCGCTCTGCCGTATGCGGGGGGCAGTGGCGGTATCAGCCAACCTGGGCGACATCACTGTCACCCAAGGGCATGAGGCGCTCACTCTTTATCAGTTCAACACAGGTGTTGCAAAGCACTACTTCTGCTCGAAATGCGGCATCTACACATTCCACCAGCGCCGCTCCTCACCGGATCAATACGGGGTCAACGTTGCCTGTATCGAAGGCATGAGCCCATTTGACTTCCCGGAAGTCCCTGTCAGTGAAGGGCGGATTCATCCAAAAGACCGCGTAGGTGGAGGCTCATTGACTGCTGGATGGCTGCGATATGAAAGCAACCATGATTGATACGCCTGGACCCTGGAACTGCTAGGCGAAGCCCTGGTCCAGCACGACGAAATGCTGGAATGCGAACACAACCCGCGCATAAGCTTTCGCTACACGGCGGGTATCCATCAGGCGATCCGGATCATCAGCCGTCTGGCCAGTGAGCAGTGTGGGAAGGTCGTGGAGCGAAACGGCCAGGCCCCTGAGCGTTAGGCGAGATCATCGATGAATGGCGGACGAGATATCACAGGCCGCTGAAGCGTTGGCATCCCAGGGGCAGGAACGCCAAGGCTCAGCGCTGCGGACTATTTCAATGGCAGTGATGGTCACCGGTCTTGTGATTGGTGTGGCAACCCCTGGCGTCAGTACCGCCACTGTGCGCAAAAGCGCCTACCGATGAGAACGAAAGGACTGCAGCGATCAACAGCGAAACGATTTTCATCAGGCTACTCCTTGCTTGGCTAGGTGATGGCTTATTGACATCTCAAGCGTATGGCAAAATGCTTCCGGTTAACAACCAGAGCAGCGCTGGCACAGCGTATAACTGTCAAAACCGAGCGATATCCTTTTGGCCCGGTTAGGTGTTTTACTTAGTGCTTTAGATTGAGAAGGATCTGATCTAGATGGTGTCGAAGGACAGCTTGAGCGGTTTGATCGCGTTTGTACGTGCGGCTGAGTCGCAGAGCTTCACCTTGGCGGGGCGTGGTTTGGGTATTTCCTCCTCTGCCGTGGGCAAGAGCGTTAGCCGCCTGGAGGAGCGCCTTGGCGTGCGTTTGTTCCATCGCAGCACCCGACAGATCAGCCTGACCAGCGAGGGGCTGGACTTCTTCGCCCGTTGCCGCACCCTGCTGCAGCAATTGCAGGACGCCGAGGCGGCCTTGGCCAACTCCAAGCAGAGGCCCAAGGGCGTGCTACGGGTTAGCCTGCCGGCAGTAGGCTACCGTCTGATTTCCGGAAGCATGCGCGAATTCTACCGGCGCTATCCCGAAATAGAACTGGACCTGGACTTCAGCGACCGGATGGTCGATGTGGTGGAAGAAGGTTTTGACGCGGTAATCCGTAGCGGTGCGCTGCCGGACTCGAGCCTGGCCGCCCGCAAGATCTGCACCTTCCGCTTCGTGCTATGCGCGGCACCCGAATACCTGCAGCGCTATGGCGTCGCCCGCACCCTTCAGGACCTGAGCAGCTATCGGGGTATCGGCTACAAGCTGCCGTCGAGCGGCAAGCTGCAGCCATGGACGTTGCAGGCGCAGGGCGAGCGGGTTCAAGTGCAGGTTGAAACGGCGATGGTCATGAACAGTGTCGAGGCGGTGCTGGCGGCCTGCCGAAATGCCATGGGCGTGGCCTACCTTCCCGACTTTGTGATCCAGGAGTACATCGCCAGTAACGAGTTGACTCTGGTAATGCGTGAACTGAGTCTGCCGGGTGACTTCTGGATCGTCTGGTCGCCGACCAGGCTGCTGTCACCTAAAACACGCGCTTTCATCGACTTCTTGGGCGAGACTGACCTGATGACCAACGCCAGCTGAGCAACCAGCTGGCGTTGCATCACGCAGGTCAGGCAATCAACAGCTTCTTGAAGCGCGCCGAGTAACGGATAGCCTCGACCACCTTGAGCCGGACCGGCACTTTGTAGCTGTCCATGCGTTCGCGGCTGTACTGGCGTATAGCCCGCAGGACCTCGGCGGTAGCATCGCCATAGTCGCCATCGAGTACCACCTCGGCGGCGACGAACTGCCCGGTCAGGCCGTTGCGCTCGCCATAGGCCTTGCAGTCCTTGATGCGCGGGTGCTGCATCAGCACCGATTCGACCTCGGCGGGGTACACCTTCTCGCCACCGACATTGATGATCTCCTTGCTGCGGCCAAGGATCTTCAGGTAGCCATCAGCATTGACTTCGACCAGGTCGCCGGTCTTGAACCAGCCGTCATCGGTGAAGCTGTCCATGCTGTGGTTGAGGTAGCCCATCACCTGGGTAGCGCTGCGCAGCCACAGTTCGCCGTCGACCACACGGTATTCGGTATCGCCTTCCTGGAAGCGCATGAACAGGCTGTCGGAGGACTGCGAGCTGGTGTTCATGATACCGGTTTCGCTGGTGCCGAAGGTTTGCAGGAATTTCACCTTGGGCAGTTTCTCGCGCAAGGCCCCCAGCAGGCTTTCGGGCATCGGCTCGGTGCCGTAGGTAATCATGCGCAGGGCCCCCAGGTCGTAGCGCCCGAAGACATTGTTGATAAGCATCAGATTGAGAAAGGTCGGCGAGGTCGGCAGCACCGTGATCCGGTGATCGGCGATCAATCGGGCGACGATGTCCGGGCTCTTGGTGGCGGCAATGGTTGCCGTGCCGCCGATGGTCAGGATGTTGAGCAAGGTATTGATGCCGCCAATATGGTCGAACAGCAAGAACAGGAAAATGCTCAGGCGCCGAGAGCGCTTGTTCTGGTAGCTGGCCACCAGCCGATCAAGGTCGTGCAACATGGCCTTGGGCTGCCCTGTAGTACCGCTGCTGAACAGGATCAGGCCAGCATGCCCGAGCCCCTTGAGCTTGGCCACCAGAGCATTGTCTTCGCCCTGCGGAGTGTGCCGGGTGACCTCGCCGCTGTCGGCATTGATCTGGTACTCGGCTTGAGCGGCGGCAAGCTTGTTCTGCACTTCCTGCTCGTTGCTGGCGGTGTTCAGCGCAATTACATTGCCGTTCTGGTACAGCGCCAGGAACAGCGCGATGCCACGGAACGAGAAATCGCCCTGGACGAATACCGTGGTCTGCGCTGCGACACCTTGGGCCTGCAGGTGTTCGAGCTGGTGCAGTACCTCGGCCTTGAGTTCGGCGTAGCTATGGCTTTGCTGCTCGGTGTTGAGAAATGGTGTATCGGCAAAACCGTCGAGCTGGTCGATCAGAGGCTTGAGAGTCATCAGAAATTCCCTTTTGTGAGGCTTCGCTCAGAAACGCACCGGAAGTTCGTTGGGACGGCGCAGCACGGTGCCGTTGATCCAGGCCAGCGATTGCGGCGCGCGGTCCAGCTGCATGTCGGGCAACTGTTCGATCAGCGTCTCGAGCACGATGCCGATTTCCAGGCGGGCCAGGGCCGGGCCCATGCAACTGTGGATGCCATGACCGAACTGGATGTGTGCGGCCTTGTCCTCACGCAGTGGGTTGATCCGCAGCGGCTCGCTGAACACCGCCGGGTCGCGGTTGGCCAGGAACACATTGGCATACACGCAGGTGCCCGCCGGAATCTCACCACGGCTGGTACTCACCGCCTGAGTGGTGATGCGCGGGAAAGCCGACAGCTTGCCGATCGGGATAACCCGGATCAGCTCCTCGATCAGTGCCGGCAACTGCTCTCGGTTACGCTGGGCGTGCATCCACAGCGCGGGGGCGCACAGAAGCGTGTAGACCGATTTGGTCATCACGCTCAGGGCGTTGTGATCGCCACCTAGCAAAATGCCCAGCAGCACGCCGACGAATTCCTCGTCGGTGAGTGGGTCGTCCATGCTCGCACGCTGGTCGACGTACTGCCGGATGAACCCGTCCGGTTCGGCGTGGCGGGTGCCACGCACGAAGTCCATCAGGTAATCGAAGCTAGCCTTGACCGCTACTTCGATACCCGGGATATCGTCCGGCGGCGCCGACTGGATGATCTGGCTCCAGGGGCGGAACAGTTCGCGGTCCTGCAGCGGGATCCCGAGGATGTGGCACACGGTGGAGGCAGTCAGGTCCTGTAACACCGAGGCGAACAAGTCCGGTGCCAGCTCGCCGTCACGCATGCGCTGGACGTTGCGCCGGGTGGTGGTTCGTACATGCTCGCGCAGGCTTTCCACCCCGCGCTTGCTGAAGGCTCGGGCCACAGTGGCACGCGAGCGCATGTGTGCCGGGTTGTCGAGGTTCAGCAGCAGCTCCGGCTGGGTCGGGCCTGGAAGGAAGGTCGGGCCACCTTCCACGTTGCACAGGGTGCGGCTGATACTCGGGTCGGCCAGGAAGCTACGGCAATCGTCGTAGCGGGTCAGGTGTGTGGCGACGTGGCCGCTTGGCAAGCGGATCTGCTGCAGTGGCTGGTCGCTGTCGAGCACGTGGTAATAAGGCGCGGCATCCAGGTTGGGGATGTCCATCACAAAGGGGAAGCTGTGGGTCGTCATGTCGGGCCTGCCACGTGTCAACGGGATGGATAAAGCAGCGCGCGCACGGCGTCGCGCACTTCGAGGCTGTCCTGGAAGTGAATCGCCTGCCAGCCGGCGGCGCGGGCCGCCTCACAGTTCTCCTCGACGTCGTCGATCAGTACACAGCCGTGGTCGTCTACACCCAGCTCGCGGGCAGCCAGCGCGAAGATGCGTGGGTCGGGCTTGCGCAGGCCGACCTTGCACGAATCGATGATGCCGTCCGTGACGTCGTCCAGGCCGACCATGCGCCGCCACGACGTTTCCCACTCAACGGTGTTGTTGGTGAGGATGGCCGCCTTTACCCCGGCCGCCTTGACCTCGTGGAACAGTTCGAACATGTGCGGGTTGACCTCATGGTCAGCAAACCACTGCTCGCCGTGGTTGTCGAAATCGCAGCGGCTGAGGTCGATGCCGGGATACAACTTGCGCAGCGCGGCGCTCATTGCCTGCCCCCATTCCACCTGGGTCATCAGGGCAAGCTCAATGGGGGCCTGGAACTGCACGCCCAGTGGACGTGCGACTTCGTGCATGGCCGCTTCCATCTGCTGGCGGTTGATGCCGGTCTTGCTTTCATAGACGCGGTACAACTCAGCGATAGAGGGGGAGAGTACGCCGCCGAAGTCGAACCAGATTGCCTGAGTAGTCATGGGTGTTGTCCTTGTCAGAGTGAAGTCGTCAGGGTGACGGGGGGAATCAGCAGGGTGTCGCGCAGCGACAAATGCGCCAGGCCAACCGAAAGGCCGACGCCAAAGCCACAAGCCACCAGGTTGTCCTGGCGCAGGCGTTCGGCATCCGGGCTGGCCGACAGTAGTACAGGGATCGATGACGGCCCGGTGTTGCCGATACCGTCCACATGCACTGGGATACGAGCCGCGTCGATGCCAAGCTTTCGGCCGAGGTAATGCAGCATGAAGGCGTTGGCTTGGTGCAGCAGGAAGTAGGGGATGCTGTCAGCCGGTAGCTGCAGCTCATGCAAGAAGGCATGCAGTGCGGCCGGAACCTGTTCCAAGGCGAAGTTCATCACCTGCGCACCGTCCATGAACAGGCTGCCAATTGCTGCGCTGGTGGTGCCTGGCTCGCGCTCTGCGGCCTGATAGCGTAACGGTGTCCCCAGATGCCTGGCGCCGTTGCCGTCGGTGGAAAAAGCGAACGAGAAACTGTGGGGGCCAGCCTCTACCAGGGTGGCGCTGGCACCGTCGCCGAACACCATGCGCACATGATGGTCCTGTGGCTGTAACAGCTTGCTGATGACGTCGCTGGTGCACAGCAACACGCGTCGGCAGCTACCGCTGGCAACCAGCAGCGAGGCCTGGAAAAGGCCATACACGTAGCCAGAGCAACCGAAATTGAGGTCGAACGCCGGGATGTCCCGGCGCAGGCCGAGCCGGGCTGCGAGTATTGCGCTGCTCGCCGGCATCAGTGCATCAGGTGTCTGGGTCACCAGCACGAGTGCATCGATGCTGTACGGGTCGACATCTGCGGTGTCAAACAGGCTGCGAGCGGCACCACAGGCGAGATCGGTAGTGGACAGCTCGCCGGCGATTCGCACACTGCCGATGCCGGTGCTTTTGGCAATCCGCGCGGCTTCGCGCTCACCGAACAGCGCGGCGAAGTCATCAAGGGTGAGTTGACGATCCGGTAGCGCCGATGAAACCGCGCGGATCGAAAGGCCATGAAGGGTGCTGTTCATCGGAGTACCTCAGGCAGGTTCTGCGAGGCTGCTGGCGACCGCTTCGAACAGTTCACCGAGGGTGTTCAGTTCGTCCAGGATCTCCGGGTGCAGGGCAAGGCCGAACTGGTCATTGAGCACGCCAAGCAAGGTCACCTTGGTCAGCGAGTCCCAAGTGGCCAAAGGCTCAAGCAGGAGGTCATCGGCAAGTTTCGATTCGGGCAGTTCCAGAAGCCCGGCCAGCTCTTTTTTCAGGGCGAGTATGTCCATGCTGTATGTCTCCAGTTGGGTAAAGCCGATAGGGTGGGGGGCAGAATGCGGTCAGAGCCCGCCGAGGTAGATCACCTGGCCGGTGATGAAGTCGCTCTGCGCCGACAGGAAAAAGTCGGTGACATGGCTGACGTCATCGAAGCTGCCCAAGCGCTTGATCGCCTGTTGCTGTAGCAATGCGTTCATCTTCGACGCAGGAATGGCGCGGGTCAGGTCGGTGTCGATCGGTGTCGGCCCAAGGGCATTGACCGTAATCCCGTAGCTGGCCAGCTCCTTGGCCATCACTGCGGTGAGGGTTTCAACAGCGGCTTTGGAGGCCGCGTACAGCGCTTCACCCTCGAGTTTGAGTGGCCTGGCCACCGTGGAGAAGTTGATGATGCGCCCGGCACCCTCACGTTTCATCAGCTTTGCCGCCTCGCGGCTAAGTAGAAAGGTACCGAGCAGGTTGGTGCGCACGATCTGTTCAGCGGTACTGTAGGGGGTGAGCAGCGAGTGGTTCATACTGGCGATGCCGGCGTTGTTGATCAGATGATCCAGGCGTTGGTGGCGGCGGCGGATCTCGCTGACCATGGCTAGCACAGCGGCCTCGTCGGCCACGTCCAGGGCGAAGTGTTCGTACCCGGGATGGTCAAGATCGCTAGCCTGGCGGCTGCAACCAATGACCCGATGACCACGCGTCAGGTAGTGCTCGGCCAAGTGCCGACCGATACCTTTACGGGTGCCGGTGATGAGCGTGATCGGCTCAGCCATGTTCCACCTCGGCGCAACGCTTGCTGATGTAGTTGGCGAACGAACCGACGGTGGCGAACGGGCTGCGTACCGCCGACATGGCGCTGTCGTTGACCAGGGTCAGGCGCACATCAAGTTGCTGTTCGAGCAGTGCCTCGACTTCGACAACGATGGACACCAGGCTCATTGAGTCCAGCGCACCGCCATGCCCGTACAGCGCGGTTTTTTCGCCGGCGGCCAGGTCGATGGGGTGAGCCAGGCTCTGGTTTTCCAGGCGGATGGCGGTGTAGATAATTTCCAGGATACGGGACTTCATGGGACGCTCCTTGTGTCAGTCCATCATCGTGATGTAACGGTGCAGCAGCTGGTTTTCCTTCAGGTAGAAGTAGCGCGAGTCGATCACGGAGGTATCGAACTCGACCGTCGCGAGGGCCCGTCCTTGCTGGCGGAACTGCATGGCGACGGTGAAGCGGAAGTTGATCGGCCCGCTGCGCTTGAGGGTGACCGGAATGCACAGGATTTCTGTCGGTACCGGCAACAGGAAGTCGTTGTAATCGACCCGAATACTGTTGGTGATGAAGTTGGCTTTGCCCCGGGCCGCGGGTGCGATGTAGAACTGTTCGGCGGTGGCGATCGACAGCTGTCGGGCGGCTTCCACGATCATCATTCCGGAGATGTGCTGGCCGGTGAGATGGTCGCTGAGCTCGGCGTTGGCTTCATCGATCATCAGCGCCGCGCTGAAGGTGCCATTGCCGTTATCGACCACTTTCGAGATGGCTATATTGTGCCGTTCATGTTTATGCGTTGTGCTTCTGCAGGCACGAACGCTCAGCTGTTCCGGAACCAGGCTGATTTGCGGTTTATTGAGTGCGTACAAGTTTGAAAGTTGATCATCGCTGACGCCCTGGCCAATATGCAATGTCAGTGCGGCCTGTCCGGAACTTGCAAGGGCGTGGGCGGCATCTGCGGAAATGAACAGGTCATTGTTGCAGTGATTTTTTATACGGTTGCCAACCACGATGTAATGTTTGTTGTTGGCGGTTTTGTTATCGGTCTCAACAGCGCCTGCGGTAAACGGGCACAGTGAGGCGGGCAAAGCCTGAGCGAGCGCTTCCATGTTTTACCTCTGCAGTTAGTTAAATGATGATGGTGGTGTTTCAGGCAGCAAGTGCGTCCAGCAATATCTCTGACAATCGGTCTGTTTGGGTTTGGTAGAAGAAGTGACGGCCAGGCAGGCAATGTTCGGAAAAACGCCCCCTGCTGTATTGGCGCCACGCCCGGACCTCTGCGAATGGAGCGAAACTGTCCTGGGCACCGGCTATGGCTGTCAGCGGTGTATTCAACTGCGGGCGAGGCCGATGGCAGTAGGTGCTCGCTGCACGGAAGTCGTTCCTGAGGTTGGGCAGCAGGTATTTACGTGCGGCTGGGTTGCTATACAAGTAGGGAGGAACGGTGCCGAACGTGGCAATAGAGTCGAGAAAATCGTCATCTTCATCGTGTACCCTGACGCCATGGCAGCTGAACAGATGCGGCGGGCGACAGGCCGCTACCACCAGTTCGGTGATGGCCCACGGCATGGCCGCTTGGCGCTGTGCGACTTCATATGCCACCAATGCGCCAAGGCTGTAGCCAAACAGCACGACCTGGGCTGGGCGTGACTTGTGAAGGTGCTCGATCACCTCATTGGCCATATGTCCTACAGTAGTGGGTGACGGTGCGAGTGCGCCTTGATAACGGCCTGAATAATGAATGTCGATACAGTCGACGCCCGGCGAAAGAGTGCTCTGAAGCGCTTTGAATGCACGGCTGCTACCCCCGGCAAAGGGAATGAAGACAATACTTTTTTGAGTGTTGCATGCACGCATGTTCAAACCCGTCGATAATCATTCTATGGGCGGTATGCCAAGCAAGGCGATGGCTGCCCGGATGGGCCTTTAATGTGCGAAATTATATTTCAGGATATTTCGTGGTATTTGAGCATTTTAGGCTGAAGACTCCGGACTATAAGTTGAATATGCCGGCGCGGCAGTACCCATTGGAGAACGGTGGATTGTGGTTTATTAGGGGCAGTGCTGGCTGGGCAAAAAAAAACGCCACCGGGCAGGTGGCGTTTTTTTTGAAATCACTGGCTGGGTAACGTGCCGGTGTGTGGCCGTAACATCGTAAACAATGTAGCGCCGGCCCCGAGGGAGCAGGCCAGGCCGAATAGTAGCGGGCCTTTCCAGTGCCAGTGCTGCCAGAGCCAGCCGCCCATGGCGCTGCCCAGGGCGCCGCCACAGAAGTTGCACACCATGTACACAGTGTTCAGGCGACTGCGGTACTCAGCACTGAGGCTGAAGATCCTGCTCTGGTTGCACACTTGCCCCAGCTGCAGCGCGAAGCACAGCAAGTTGGCGCCGAGTAGCAGCACGCCCAGTTGCGGCCAGCTGATCAGCAGCGTGAAGGCGAGGCACGCCAGCACGATCGACAGGATGCTCATGGCTACCGTGCCGTAGCGGTCACATAGCTTGCCCGCCATGGGCGTGAGCAGGCCAGCCAGCGCGCCCCAAAAGCTGAAGATGCCAATGTCAGCGTTGCTCAGGCCCAGAGGCGATGCCTGCAATTTGAAGGCGATCACCGACCAGAACGCACTGAACGCAGCAAACAGGCTGGCGCCCAGCACGCACGACAAACGCAACAGGGGCTCGACGCGTACCAGGCCGGCCATTGAGTACATGAGTTGCGCATAGCCGGGGGCACCGGAAGTGCGCGGGCGGGCGTCGATCAACCCGGGCAGGGCTACCGCGCAAGCCAGCATACCGAGGGCGGCGCAGCGGTACACCGCCTGCCACCCGGCAAGCTCGCTAAGCAGCCCGGCCAACGAGCGCGACAGCAGGATCCCGGCCACCAGGCCGGTCTGCAGCAGGGCAAGGTTGCGGCTACGATGCTGGGCGCAGGACAGCCCAGCGACATAGGGCAACATCACCTGTGGAATGCAGGTGCCCATGCACACTAGCGCACTCAGCGTCGCCAGGCCTGCCAGGCTACTGGTAATGCTGGCCAGGCCGAGCATCACTGCGCTCCAGCCCAGCAGGGCTTGGCACAGTCGACGTGGATCGAGGCGATCACCCAAGGGCACAATCAGCAGCATTCCTAGCGCATAACCAAGCTGTGAAGCTGTGGCGATCCAGCTGACTTCACCCGTGCCCACTTGCAACGCTGTGGCGAGTAACGGCAGAAGGGCCTGATTGAAGTACACATTTGCCACCGACAGGCCACAGACCACCGCCAGGCCGACGAGGGCGAGCACAGGGATCCCGTTGTTGCGTGAAATCGCCATGCCGTCGTCAGCCCCGCACCGAATCGGAAGCTGGCAGGCTGCTGTGAGGCGCTTTGGCACGCCTTGCCTGGTCGTCTTGCCCAAGCAAGAAGAACGCCGCACCAGCCGACAAAACGGTGAATCCGATCAGCACCAGCACCAAGGTGCCGAAGCCGTCCAGATACGCGGCCTGCAGCAGCAACGGGTCGACGCCCTGAACCTGGCCCAGGTCGCCCATTACCAGGCGCTGCGCCAGTTCGCTGTAATCGCCGGCAGGCAGTACGCGCCCAAGACTGTTACCTACCAGCGCAGTGAGCAGGGCGATGGTGATCGCCAGGGCGACACCTTCGCCCGCCACGCGGGTGGTGTTGAAGATGCCAGCGGCCATGCCTGCCTGCTCTTTGGGAATCACGCTAACCGCCAGCCCGTCCATCAGGCCCCAAGGGAAACCGGTGCCGATACCAATCACCAGCATTGCCAGCACCAGTTGCTGGTAATCGCCAATAACGGCATGGGCCAACAGGTACAACCCCGTGGCCGCCACCAGGAAGCCTGCAGCCGACAGCACGCCAGCACTTACCCAGCGGGTCAACCAGGCGGCCAGCAGCGGGACCACCAGCATCGGCGCCGACAGTGCCAGCATGATCAGGCCGCTGTGCATCGGGGCGATGCCTTCTACGCCGATCAAGCGAAACGGAAGCAGCACGATCAGCACGATGTAGCAATAACAGGTGCCGATCGGCAGAATCTGCACCCCGACAAAGCGCGGGTATTTCAGCAGGCTCAGCTCGAGCATTGGCTGCCTGGCGCGTAGCTCGATGGACACGAACGCCAGCAAGCTCAGTGCCGCGCCGCCGAACAGGCCCAGGATCAGCGGGGAGCGCCAGCCGGCCTGGGGCCCCAGGATAATCGCAGTGGTAAACAGTGCGAGCATGCTCGAGAAGGCAAGCACACCGGGCAGGTCCAGCTTGGGCGCTTCGGGGTTAAAACTTTCGCGCATCCGTGACAACGCCGCCAGCAGCGAGATTGCAGCAAGGACCGCGGTGCTGACGAAGATCGAGCGCCAGCCGAACTGTTCGATCAGCAGGCCGCTGACCATCGGCCCGAAGGCCAGGCCCAGCCCGAACGTGGTGCCAAGCAGGCTGAACGCGCGCGTGCGGGCCTGGTCCTCGAACTCTTGAGCCAAGGCCGCGGAGCCACTGGCCAGGGCAGCGGCGGCGGCAACGCCTTGCACCGCCCGCAGGGCATCAAGCCAGACGATGTTGTAGACGCTCGCCAGCAGGATGCTGACGATGACGAACAGGGCCAGGCCCAGCGTGAACAGGCGCTTTCGCCCGTAAATGTCCGACAGGGTTCCGGCTGCCATCAGCAGGCTGCCGAAACTGAGCATGAAGGCGTTGGTGATCCAGGTAAGCGAGGCCGGCTCGGCATCGAAAGCCTTGCCGATGGCCGGCGTGGCCACGGCGCCACCGGTGAAACTCAGCGGCAGCACCAGGGCGGCCAGGCAGATGGCTGCCAGAACATAGTAACGGCCCGCGTGCGGGGTGTGATCAGTAGCCTGATCCATTGCGCTATCCCTCCTGTTGTAGCACCGTGTGCGTTAAATCTATAGTGGCCGCAATAATGGATAAACAGGCTGGAACTCCAGTCATAATGGACAAAAAGGAAGTAATGCCATGGATAGCCTGAACGGCATCCTCGCCTTCGTGAAAACTGCCGAGTCGTTGAGCTTCGTCAGCGCGGCGCGGGCGATGGGTATTTCCGCATCAGCGGTCGGCAAGAACGTTGCCCGCCTGGAGAGTTCGTTGAAGGTGCGGCTGTTCCAGCGCAGTACGCGCAAGGTCAGCCTGACGGCGGAAGGCCAACTGTTCTATGAGCGCTGCCGGCGCATCCTCGACGACCTCCAGGATGCGGAGGCCATGCTGTCCCATGCGATACAGGCCCCGCGTGGTCGCTTGCGGGTCAGCCTCCCAACCATCGGCTACCGTTTTCTGCTGCCGCTGATGCCGGCTTTTCGCAAGGCGTACCCTGAAATCGAACTGGAGATGGACTTCAACGACCACCTGGTCGACCTGATCGACGATGGCTTCGATGTGGTGATCCGCAGTGGCGGGCTAGCCGATTCAAAACTGATGTCGCGTAAGCTCGGGCCGTTCCGCTTCGTCCTGTGCGCAGCGCCAACCTACCTGGCACGTAAGGGGCGCCCCCAGACGCTAGCCGACCTGGAGCGACACGACTGCCTGCGCTATCGCTTCGTCACGACCGGCAAGATCATGGACTGGAGCCTCGGCGCCGATCCCGAGATTACCCAGTTGCGCTTACCTACGGTGCTTACGCTGAACAACATGGAGGCGATGCTGATGGCTGCGGTGGACGGCCATGGCATCGCCTACATGCCGGACTTTCTGGTACGTGAATCGGTCAGGACTGGTGCCCTGGAAAGCCTGCTTGATGCGCATACCTCCGACCAGGGCCAGTTCTGGGCGCTATGGCAATCGAGCCGCCATCTGTCGCCGAAGATTCGTGTGTTCGTCGACTTCATCGCCGAGCGATTGTTCAAGGCGTAAATTGCCCGGCGCCCCACCCTGGGGATCTGCTGTGGCTCGCCCTCCTGAAACCCCAGGCCGGCCAGCACTAAACGCCGTGATAGTCAGCCCCAGCAATTGCTCTCAGAAAACCTCGATCGGCCAGCCGCCGCAGGTCCCGCCATTCGCGCCAGTCCACCAATCCCAGGCGGTCCATTTCATCGGCCAGGCGCACCAATTCCTCGTGGTGGGTGCTAGGGCAGTTTCGTCTTTGCTCGACGTCGTCGTAGAGCAGAAACCAGCGATTGATCGCTACGAGCCGGCGCTGTCCCAGGGTTATCTCTTCGCTGAACGCGTTCATGCCGATACCCGCTCAGGGATGCTGGTGATGATCCGGCGGTGTGCTGCACTCGTGTTCATGCCCGGAACCTGGCCACTGCGCAACTCGCAGGTACCGGGCTGGCCGAGCATGCAGCGGATTACGTACAGGTAGTTGACCATTGCGAATGCCCTCTGGGCTGAACCGGGACAAGCAACTTGATCAGGTTGATCCTGAGCGAGCCGCATCCGTTCAGCCGGATGGACGGCTGGCTGCGAATCGAACGGTGTTTGGCCCTCACTCACGAGCGATTGTTTTTGGACCAGGCTTTCAGGGCCGCTGATAAACGCTTTTTGTATACCCCGCCGCCATGATCGTTGTCGCAAGAAGCAGGGGCCACATCCATTAGGGCATTTCGTCAGCTCCTTCAAAATTCGTTGCAAGATGCGCCGCTTGGGCTCTGTCACTGATGAACACAGACCTTCCTGTGTAACTACCGACATGAGGTGTCAATCATGGCTAGCAATCAGGACAACCGCGGTAACCAAGGTGGCAACGCCGATACCAATCCAGGCAACTTTGCCAACGATCGCGAAAAGGCATCGGAAGCCGGGCAGAAAGGCGGGCAAATGTCAGGGGGTAACTTCAAGAACGATCCAGAGCGCGCCTCGGAAGCAGGCCACAAGGGTGGCCAGGCCTCGGGTGGCAACTTCAAGAACGACCCTGAGCGTGCGTCCGAAGCAGGCCGCAAGGGGGGGCAGGTGTCCGGGGGCAACTTTGCCAATGACCGGGAAAAAGCCTCGGAAGCCGGACGGGTCGGTGGCCAGCACAGCCACGGCGGCGGTCGCAAGAGTGACGACGACCGCTAGTCATCCGTGAAAAACGCAGGGGCAGCCCGGCTGCCCCTGCATGCCTGAGGACCTGCTTATGTTCATGCACAACAAGCGATTGCAGTACACCGTACGCGTGGCGCAACCTGATCCGGGCCTGGCCAACCTGTTGCTGGAGCAGTTCGGTGGCCCGCAGGGCGAGCTGGCAGCAGCCATGCGCTATTTCACCCAGGCGGTCAGTGAGGACGACCCTGGCCGCAAGGACATGCTCTACGACATCGCGACCGAGGAACTCAGCCATCTGGAGATCATCGGTTCGATCGTGGTCATGCTCAACAAAGGGGCCAAGGGCAACCTTGCTGAAGGCGTGGAGGCCGAGGGCGAGCTCTACCGCTCGCTGACCGGTGCCGGCAACGACTCACATGTCACCAGCCTGCTGTATGGGGCCGGGGCGCCACTGGTCAATTCCGCCGGCGTACCTTGGAGCGCAGCCTACATCGATACCATAGGCGAACCGACTGCCGATCTGCGTTCGAACATTGCCGCCGAGGCGCGGGCCAAGATCGTCTACGAACGGCTGATCAACGTCACCGACGACCCAGGCATCAAAGACGCGCTGGGTTTCCTGATGAGTCGCGAAATCGCCCACCAGATGTCGTTCGAAAAGGCATTGCATGCCATCCAGCCAAACTTCCCGCAAGGCAAGTTGCCAGGTGACCCAGAGCTCAACCGCACCTATTTCAACCTGTCCCAGGGCGGTGAAATGCGTGGGGCATGGAACCAGGGGCAGGACTGGATCTATGTCGACGAGCCCCACCCGGCGGTAGACGGCGGCGATGGCTCTGCCAGCATCCAGCTGGACGAGCACAGCGCGTCGGTGGTCGAGGCAATGAAGCTTCGCACCCAGTCGAATCCGGAGGCGCAACCTCTGACTGGAGCAGAGCTGGGCAAGGTCAACAGCGGACAGCAATGAGAAAGGCCCGCGCCGGAGTTGATCCGGTGCGGGGTAGCACCCTTAGCGCTTGGCTGTGGCGTCAGGGTCGGCCGAGCGGGCCAGGAACGCTCGGGTTACCTCTGGCAGATGATCCTTCAGCCATTCGGCCATGGCCACCTCTTCCTTCAGGATCGAACGACAGGCTTGTGCAGTAGCGCTGTCCCCGACCGCCTCGGCCGCCTCGATCAGCACCGTGTAAGACGCGATTTCCATGTTCTCGAACACGTACCCTGCCATGGCGCCTTTGACCACCTCATCGCTCATGGCCATCCCGCCCACTGCCTGCCCGAATGCCATGAGTTTGCCGGCCAGGTCCTTCAAGGTCGATGTGCTGCCGCCCAAGCGCTCGATGCACTCCACCAGCAGGCGCTGTTGGCCTTGGGTCTCTTCAATATGCCTCACGATGCGGCCCTTGAGTTCCGGGTAGTGCTCCAGGCGCTCAGCCTGGCCTTTGAGCATGCTTTCCGCTTGCTGCTCCATCGCATGGGCATCACGCAGCCAGTCGAGCAGGTTGTCCTTTGGAGTTGCCATGATCAGTACCTCGTTTCCGGTGATGGGTATCTGTTCAGAAAACCCTCAACGCGGCCACGGTTGGTTGGACCGACGAACGGGGCAGGCAAAGGCGAGACCAACCACTTCATGGATGAAGCAACCACAGCGCCCCGATCAATGCAGGAGGCATGACCAGTGCCCCCAGGCGCAGGAAGTCCAGGGCACCGACGTGTTCGCCTTCACGGCGAACGGCAACCAACCAGAGCAAAGTGGCCAGGGAGCCGGTAATCGACAGGTTCGGCCCGAGGTCGACGCCAATCAGCAGCGCTGCCGTGGTCCTCGCGGGTAACTCGACAATATGCCCGACGGAGCCGGCGATCAGGCCGGTCGGCAGGTTGTTCATCAGGTTGCCGGCAATCGCTGCGACCACGCCGGCGCTCCAGCTCGCCTGGGGCTCGGAGCTGCGCGCCAGTGCGGCCAAAGCATGGGCCAGGCGCTCGATCACACCCGTCTGTGCCACCGCTTCCACCAGCACGAACAGGCCGGCGACCAAGGGCAACACGCCCCATGCCACGCCTTTGAGCACCGGCATCGGGTTGCGCCGCTGGCGCAGGTGAATCAGCCCGGCCGTGGCGAGGCCGGCGCAGAAAGTGGGTAAGCCAAGCTGCCGGTCCAGGGCGGAGGTCAGCAGCAAAAGTGCGCCTGTCAGCACGATACCCAGCGCGCACAAGCGTGCACCGCTGGACAGCGGTTGCACGTCGATGGCCGTTGCCAGGGGCTGGCGGATCTGCTTGCGCTGGGCCAGCCGCAGCACCAGGTACGTCAGGCCGATGGCGGCCAGCGACGGCAAGGTGAATTGCCGCAGCCACTCCAGCAACGGCGGCATCTGGCTGCCGAACACGACCAGGTTGGCCGGGTTGGAGATGGGCAGCACAAAACTGGCGGCATTGGCGATGAAGGCACAGATGAACAGATAAGGCAGCGGCTCGGCCTTGGCTGCCCTGCATGCGGCGTACACCGCTGGGGTCAGCACTACAGCCGTGGCATCGTTTGAGAGGAACACCGTTACCAGTACCCCCACCAGGAACACCAGGTCGAACAGGCGCTGGCCAGAGCCCCGGGCGTGCTGCACCGCGTACATGGCCAACCAGTCGAACAGCCCTTCCTGGCGTGCCAGTTCAGCCAGCACCATCATACCGATCAGAAACAGGTACACATCGCCACCCTCGGCGACAGCGGCGAGGGCTGTGTGCACTGGCACCAGGCCAAACACGGTCAGCAATACAGCGGCGCCAACCGCCCAGACATACTCCGGCACGCGCCAGGGACGCAGGATTACCCCACCGGTCGCAACGGCGGCCACGGTCCAGATGAGCAAGGATGGATCAAATGCAGGCATGCAGTTTACTCGAGCAATTTTTTGTCAAAGTGATTTCGCTGACTTTTCAAACAAGCTTTTCGGATGCAGGCGGGAGGCGATGCCAAAGGTATAGGTGAGTAGCCCGATTGCGGCCACGATGCCCAGGGCGACGAAGGCTGCGCTATAGCCGAAATGCTGCGCGATCCAGCCGGCGAGTGCGTGACTCATGGCTGCGCCTGTTCCCTGGATCGTCATCACTGCACCAAGCCCTGCATTGACGTGCCCGGTGCCGCGCAGGATACAAGCGACAAGCCCAGGCAAGGCGACCCCCAGCAGGCCCGCGCCGATTCCATCAAGGGCCTGTACCGGAATCAGCGCCCACGGCGACTGCCAGAAACCGGCTATCAGCCCGCGCAAGGGCAAGGCCAACAGGGCGGTAATGATCAGCGCCCGATACCCGTGCCGTGAGGCATACCACCCGGCCCAAAGCGCCACCGGAATCATGACCAGCTGCGCCACGATGACGGTCGATGCCGTGAAGATGCTAGGGTCGGCCAACCCTCGCGTGACGACTGACTGTGCCAGCAAGGGCAGCATCGCGGCATTGCCCAGGTGGAACAGCAGCAGGGTGATCGCGAGCAGGCCCAGCTCGCGCGAGCCCGCCAAAACCCGCACCAGGGAAGGCGAAGGACGGCTACCTTGCGCAGGCAGGTTGCCGGTGAGGTCACCACCGCGGGCCCGCTCATGGTTGATGTCCTGTGGATTGATCTTCCACAGGCATGCAAGTGCAGCGCATGCCATCAGGGCCATCAGCACCAGTACGGCTGACAGCCCCCAGCGGTAGCCGGCCAGCCCGGCCAATGCCGCCGCGATCACGTTGCCGGCGTGGTTCCAGGCTTCGTTGGTGCCGAGCTGCCGAGGCAAGTCTCGCTGATCAACCATGCCCAAGGTGATGCCCATGATGCCGGCGCCCATCAACGCGCCCACAGCACCTGTCACCACCTGCGAGGCGACGGCGACGCCGAACGATGGTGCGGTCCATAGCGCTGCCGTGGCGAGAATGAGTGCGAGGGTGCCGCTTGCCAGAACAAGTCGCTTGCGGCGCGAAGCATCGATCCAGGCGCCCATCGGCGTGGTCGCCAGCATGCCAGCGATGCCGCCGGCGGCCATTACGTAGCCGATGTCATCGGCGCGCCAGCCGTGGCTGACCAGCAGCACTCCCAGGAAGGGGCCCAGGCCATCACGGACGTCGGCCAGGAAGAAGTTGAGGCCGCACAACCAGCGACGTGAGCTGGCATGTGCCGGGGGTATGAAAGGTGTTGTCGGGGGCATAGGGAAGTTCCAGTCAGCGCAAATGCGACGACCCGGCCGGTGCGGCAGAAGCTTGCACTGGCCGGGTGTAGAGGGGCATGCCCTTATGGTGCGCGGTCGTAGAGCGGCTGCAGGGTGGATAATGTGGTGCCCATGCTGACCGCTTCCAAAGCGGTGCCAAACGCATTGCGCGTGCCCAGCCCGGACGCCGCGAACGGTGCGCCCGGTTGCACGGAAAGACGCAGGCTCTCGGAAGGGAAACGAACGATGCTGCCATCGCTCAGGATGACGCCGTTGGCCTCGCCCCGTGGGCCAGTGAGCACGGTGTCCACTTGGCCTTCCACCTGTTGGGGCTGCAGGCGCTGGGCGCGCAGGTGTGGCGGCAGGGCTCGGCCTTGGCCAACCGGCGGCGGCTGGTCGTACACGGTGCGCCCGCTGTCGGCGTGGATGATGGCGTCAGCCTTGAGCATGCCTCGCGTTTCCGCCCGTCCGATGATGCGCACGGCATCCCCCACCTTGACCGTGGCCGTGAGCGCATCGGCCATGTGCGGTGGAAATCTGGCAATGGTTCCGTCGCTCAGGCGCAGGCCGTCGACTTCACCGTAGGGATTGATGAGCATCCGCTGCACCTGGCCTTCCACCGTGTACTGGCCCGTCAGGCCTGGGGCTTCCACTCCCTGATGCGGTGTCGGAGGCAGGTGGGCGGCGGCGGGCGGCATGGCATGTGCGCTGAGGCTACCGAGGCCGAATACCAGCGCAACAGGTGTGGCAATGAAATACCTGGACATAGACGAAGCTCCTTGGATCGGGAAAGCACCCAACCTGCAGGGCAAGCACCATGCCAATTAAGATTTACAATAAAATCAAGCAGTTATGTACTTTGCAGGCAATGTGCCGTCCGATCTCGTGACGCCTGGGTGTCACGGGATCGGACACCGGCTTGCGTGCGAAGGGGCTAGTCCAGACCGAACTCGGCCAGCTTGCGATAGAGCTGCTGGCGGGACAGCCCGAGGCGCCGCGCCGCCTCTGCGCGGTTGCCAGCCGTTGCAGCGAGGGCGCGCACGATCATCTCGCGCTCCAGGCGGGCGACGGCCTGTGCCATGGGGCCGTCCCAGTCGATGTCCAGGCCCGGGGTAAGCGCAGCCGCAGGCTGCAACCCGATGTGTTCTACATCGATGACCGGGCCGTGGCTGAGGATGGCCGCACGCTCCATGGCATTGCGCAGTTCGCGCACGTTGCCAGGCCAGGTATGGGCCAGCAGCAAGCGGGCTGCCGCCGCGCTCAAGCGCTTGGGCGAGTCGCCGCCCAGCAGGCGCAGAAAGTGTTCGGCCAACAGCAATACGTCGCCCAGGCGCTCACGCAGCGGCGGCAACCACAGTGGCACTACCTGCAGGCGGTACCACAGGTCTTCCCGGAAGCGCCCCTCCTTGACTGCGCTGGGCAGGTCTCGGTGTGTGGCGACGATGATGCGCACGTTCACCGGCTGGACGCGGTTGGCGCCCACGGGGGTGATTTCGCGCTCCTGCAGCACCCGCAGGATCTTCGCCTGCGTGGCCAGTGGCATATCACCTATTTCGTCGAGGAACAGGGTGCCGCCATCGGCTTCACGAAAGCGCCCGGTACGGTCATTGACGGCACCGGTGAACGCGCCTTTTACATGCCCGAACAACTCGCTTTCCATCAGTTCGGCCGGGATCGCGGCGCAGTTCACTGCGACGAAGGGGCCGCTGGCTCTACCGCTGTTGCGATGCAGGGCGCGCGCCACCAGTTCCTTGCCGGTGCCTGTCTCGCCGAGGATCAAGGCGGTGGCGTCGGAGTTCGCGGCCAGCCCGATGCGCTTGAAGACCTGGCGCATGGCCTCGCTGCTGCTGACCAGTTCGGTGCCATCCACGGGCTCTGTTGCGGCAGCTGATGCCCCGGCCGCCTGGGTGCTGTCCGGGGTGTGGGCTGCTCGCCGCAGGGCCCGTTCGAGCGTTTCGAGCAGGGCGGCCCTGGTCACGGGCTTGGTCAGATGGTCGAACGCACCCAGGCTCATCGCCTCGATGGTGTTGCCGCCACTCGCATAGGCGGTGAGCATGATGCACGGCACCTGCGAGATGCACGCCGCGCGGCGCAGGAACACCAGGCCATCCTCGCCTGGCAGGCGCAGGTCGACGATGGCCGCATCCACGTCCTCGGTGCGCAGCTGGTGCAGGCCTGCATCGGTGGTTTCAGCCTGCAGCACCGCATGCCCCAGGTCCTGCAGCATTTCTGCAAGGCTGTCGCGGAACGCAGCGTCATCGTCGACGATCAGGATTCGGGCCACGGTAGCTCCATTTCTATACGCGTTCCCTTGGCCGAGTCGGCGAGGCCGACCCGCCCGCCGTGACCTTGCACGATCTCGCGCACCAGCGCCAGGCCCAGGCCGGTGCCACCTGCGCGGGTGGTGGCGAACGGTTCGAACAGTGTTTCGCGCAAGTCGGCCGGAATGCCGGAACCATCGTCCGCCACCCACAACAGCAATGTGCCACGGCGCGTGCGATGCGCACCGAGTTCGATTGCACCGGGTGCTTCGGTGTGCGCCATCGCATTGAGCAGCAGGTTGTCGAACACCCGTGCCATTTGTGTCGGGTCGAACAGCGCAACCTTCTTCGCGCTGGCGGTCAGCTGCGGTTCAACCGCCAGTGTGATGCGTACGCCTTTGTTTTGCGCCGCTTCGGCGTGGGCATCGCGTTGCTCCGCCAGCCATTCTTGCAGGTCTACCGCCTGGCGCTCGGCGCGCAACGGTTGCGTCAACGCCAGCAGGCTCGACACCAGCGTCTCCAGCCGTGCCGTTTGCGACAGTACCGCCTCCAGGGCGCCAGCCACACGTGCTTCGCGCCGGTCGGCCGGCGCTGCCATGGCGTTTTCCACCTTCATGCGCATCGTGCCCAAAGGATTGCGGATTTCGTGCGCGAGCCCCGCGGAAACCCGCCCCAACGTGGCCAGGCGTTCCGACTGGGCCAGTTGCTTTCGCAGATGGGCGGACTGGCGCTGCCAACGCGAAATCATCCAGCCCAGCCATGCGCCGGAGGCCACGACCAGCGCCAGCAGCAGGCTCACCGCGAGGATCAAGGTGTTGACTGTTTCTGAGGCCAAAAGCGGCACGCGCATCAGCGTCCAGGCGATCAGTCGCCGGTCTTCGGTGTGCACAGGGCATGCAGCGAAAGCCACGGCTTCGCGCAAACCCGGTCGGACGTCTGCCACGAGGCCTGCTGAATCCTGCGCGCGTTGGGCCGTGGAGGCTATGCGCTCCAACTCGGCACTCGGCGGGTCGCGCTTGATTCCCGTGCCGTCGTAGGTCGGGAACGCGTAGGCCACCACACCCGCATCCGCTCGCCAGAAGCCGCCCTCCATGCCCGGCTGGTCGCGCAGTGCCAAATCAAGCACCGCCTGTGCTGCGGCTGGGGTCATGAGAGAGGGTTGATCTTGCGCAGACGGGAGTTGCTGGCCAACGCGTGCTGCACCCGCCTGCAGCGCCTGGCAACTGGTCGAGGTGAGTTGGCGCGCCTGCGCAATCTGCGGGCCGGCGCCTTGGCGGCCGATGATCAGCAGCAGCCATGCCAGCACCAGCGCAACGGCGGCAATGGAAAGCCACAGGATCAGCAGATCACGTCGAACGGAGGGTTGCAGCGACAGGGCCGGTTTCCTTTGAGGTGAGGCACCGCTGGTCGATCGGCGGGCGTTCTGCTGGCAACCTTGCCAGATGGCATATCGCCGTGCAAGGACACGGTCGGTTGAATTAGCGGGGACTCTGTGGGAGCGGCTTTAGCCGCGAACACCGGCGCAGCCGGTGCCAGGCAACGCGTTGGATTCTTCGCGGCTAAAGCCGCTCCCACAGGGTACGCGTACCGCTTCCATTTGCCTTTGTGTGGCCTTTTCGCCTCGACAGGCGATACTTCTCTGTATCGCAGGCGTGTTCCTGGTGGCGCGCGCCGCTGGGAGGTGTCACGTGAAAAAACTGGCAATCGTGGGTGCCGGCATGGTCGGCGAGGCGGCGGCGCAGATCATCGCCCGGGAAGAGTTGTGCCGTGAGTTGGTATTGATGGATGTGCAGGGCGAGATGGCGCAAGGCAAGGCGCTGGATGTGTGGCAGGCGGCAGTCGAGTCGGGTTCCGATACCCGGGTTTACGGCGGGGCCAAGGCTGAAATGCTGCAGGGGGCCGAGCTGGTGGTCATCACCGCAGGGGTGCCGCGCAAGCCTGGGCAGTCGCGGCAGGATGTACTGAGTATCAACCTGCCCATCCTCGACGGGATCATGGCCGATATCAAGCAGCATGCACCCACCGCGACGGTGCTGGTGGTGTCGAACCCGGTCGACGTGCTCACCTATCGCGCCTGGAGTCTGAGCGGGCAGGGGCGCATCAAGGTGTTCGGCCAGGCGGGTGTGCTGGATACAGCACGCATGAAGTGCTTCATCGGCGAGCAGACCGGCTTTTCCGCCCGGGATATCACCGCGCTGGTACTGGGCGGGCATGGCGACAGCATGGTGCCGCTGATGCGCTATTGCCAGATCGGTTCGGTGCCGCTGTCGCACTTCTTGTCCGGTGAGCAGATCGAGCAGATCGTGGAGCGCACGCGCAAGGGCGGTGGCGAGATTCTGGGGTTGAAGAAGCTGGGCAGCGCCTGCGATGCGCCGGGCGTGGCGATTGCGCAGATGGTCGATGCGATCGCCAACGGGCGAAACCGCATATTGCCGGCGGTGGCGATTCTGCAGGGCGAGTACGGGCGCAAGGATATTGCCATGGGTGTGCCTTGCGTACTGGCGGAAGAGGGACTGGCGCGGGTGATCGAGTTGCCGCTGGATGCGCAGGAGCAGGCGATGTTCGATCAATCGGCAGACCAGGTGGCGCGGGATATTGCTGAAATGAAGGCGCTGTGACGCTGTGGGAGTGGCTGAATCGACCTTGAGCCCTGTGCAGTACCCGTGGGAGCGGGCAAGCCCGCGAAGCAGGCGACGCGGTGGATGGCACGGGCTTCGCCCGTGTTCGCGGGCGAGCCCGCTCCCACAGGGATCGCGCCAGCTTCGCCCCTAGCGCTGATAAGCCTTGCCAAAATGCCGCTCCAGCCGCGCCTGCACCAACTCCAGCAGGATCGACAGCAGCCAGTAGATCACCGCCGCCGTGGTCAGCATCTCCAGGTACCGATAGCTCGATCGCCCGTACGACTGCGCCAGGAACATCACCTCCCACACCCCCATCACCGATATCAGCGATGAGTCCTTCAGCATCGAGATGAACTGGTTGGCGGTAGGCGGAATGATCACCCGCATGGCCTGGGGCAGGACGATATGCCAGAAAATCTGTGGCGTGCGCATGCCCAGCGCCAGTGCCGCTTCACGTTGCCCGCGGGCGACACCGAGAATGCCGGCCCGGAAGATTTCGCTCAGGTAAGCCCCGTAGTTCAGCGACAGGGCGATGATGCCGGCGCTGATGGCGCCCGGTACCAGGCCAAGCTGCGGCAGCCCCAGGTAGATCAGCAGAATCTGGATCAGCAGCGGCGTGCCACGGAAGAACGAGGTGTAGAAGCTGGCGACACCCACCAGCACCGCGCTGTTCGACAACCGCGCCAGTGCGGCGGCAAAGCCGAGCAGCACCGATACCAGCATCGAGCACAGGCACAGGAACAGGGTCAGCGCTGCGCCTTGCAGAAAGCCGTTGGGCCCCAGCTTGAAACCGGCGAGGTTGGGGAATTTCTCCAGGATGATGGAGAACTTCAGGTCGAAGCTGAGGAAAAACGCGACGAACAGGCCGAACAGCGCCAGCCAGGTCAGCAGCAGCCGGGTGCGAAAGCCGAACAGGCCGCTGCCCGCGGGCTTGACCACGGGCTTGGGGGATGGGGGAAAGGTGCTCATTTGCTGATATCGGCGCCAATCCATTTCTGCGACAGCTTGGCCAGGGTGCCATCGGCCTTCAGCTCGGCAAACACCTGGCGCACCTTGGCATCCCACTCGGGGTCGCCTTTCTCGATGGCCACCGAGTTCGGCTCTTCATACAGCGGGGCGCCGGCCAGCTTGAAGCGTTTGTCCTGGTCCAGGCGCGGCTGCGCGGTCACCAGGTTGGTGAGGATGGCGTCCAGGCGTACGCCGGCGCCCAGGCCCAGGTCCTGGAAGGCCACGTTGTCGGTGTCGTAAGGCGCGATCTGCACGAATTCGAAGGGGTACTCGAGTTTCTGGTCTTCTTTGCCTTCGATCACAAGGTTCTTGTTCAGGTAGCTCTCGTAGCTCGATGCACTGGTCAAACCCACCTTGCGGCCTTCAAGGTCCTTGGCGCCATGGATGCGCTCATCCTTGGCGTTGACCACGATCACCGCAGGCGATGCGTAGTACTCCACCGGGAAGTCGAACACTTCGGCGCGGGCCTTGCTCGGGGTCATCGAGCAGATGCAGATATCGTAACGGCCGCTCCAGCGACCCGCGGCGATCACGTCCCACGAAGGGGTTTCCAGGCGCAGCTTGACGCCCAGCTTGTCCGCCACGGCCTTGGCCACATCCACGTCGAAACCGTCCAGCTGGTTCTGGTCGTTGAGGAAGGAAAACGGTGGGTAGCTTTCCATCAGCACGTTGACCAGTTCCTTGCGCGATTCAACCCGCTCCAGCGTGGCACCGGCAAAGGCCTGGGAAGCAGTTGCGAGCAGCACAAGGCCCGCACCGAGCACAGTAGAAAATCGCATGGACATACCTGAAATGTTGGCCAATGATAGGAAACGGTATTTAATAGTTATAAGTGTCGCCTACATAATGAATTTTATTCATAAGTACCTTTAGAGTAGTTATATGAAACAGCGAGCGATGGTAATTCTCGACGGTGGCATGGGCCGTGAGCTGCAACGCAGTGGGGCGCCGTTTCGTCAGCCCGAGTGGTCGGCGCTGGCGCTGAGCGAGGCGCCGGAAGCGGTGGTTGGCGTGCATGCAGCGTTCATCGCTGCCGGGGCCCAGGTCATTACCAGCAACAGCTATGCGGTGGTGCCGTTCCACATCGGCGAAGAGCGTTTTGCCAAGGAAGGGCGACAACTGGCCAACCTCGCAGGCCAACTGGCGCGGCATGCCGCCGATACCGGTGCGCACCCGGTCAGGGTAGCGGGTTCGCTGCCGCCGCTGTTCGGCTCCTATCGCCCCGACCTGTTCCAGCCCGAGCGCGTCGAGGAGGTGCTGACGCCGTTACTGCAGGGCCTGGCCCCGCATGTCGACCTGTGGCTGGCCGAAACCCAGAGCTCGGTTGCCGAAGTGCGGGCCATCCACGCCCACCTGCCGCAAGACGGCAAGCCGTTCTGGGTGTCGTTCACCTTGCAGGACGAGGACGTGGACGAAACGCCGCGCCTGCGTTCCGGCGAGCCAGTGGTCGATGCCATCGAAGCGGTGGTCGGCCTGGGTGTGGCGGCCGTGCTGTTCAACTGCAGCCAGCCCGAGGTAATCGGCGCTGCGGTCGATGTGGCGCGCTCGGTGATCGAACGCCACAACGCTGACGTCGCCATTGGCGCTTATGCCAACGCCTTCCCGCCACAGCCCAAGGAAGCCACCGCCAACGACGGCCTGGATGAGCTGCGCGAAGACCTGGACCCGCCGGGTTACCTGGCATGGGCCGCTGACTGGCGCAAGCGCGGCGCCAGCATGGTCGGCGGCTGCTGTGGCATTGGCCCGGAGCACATTGCCGAGCTGAAACGCAATCTGGTGTAAAGCCTGAAGGGGGCCGGGCGGCTGCCGCGCCCGTCTGGCCCCCAGCCATTAAAAAAAACGCTACTCAGACCCCGATTCCATCGTTTTTCAGTCCCCCCGCCATGCCCCTATAGTCCGCTGAAAGCCGATGCCGAATCGGTGTACACAACTCAGCGGTGCGGGAACCGGATATGAACAACAACGAAAAAGTCGTGGGCAATGCAGCGGTCGGTATCGGTACGCGAGTGGTGTGGGGTGGGGAACAGGTCCAGCACCCGTACAACGCTACCCAGACCCCGATCGTGGTAAGCGCCGCCTACGGCTACAACGACATCGATGCCTGGTACGACGTGGCGCAGGGCAAATTGCCGGGCTACATCTACAGCCGCATGAGCAACCCGACAGTCGCCACACTGGAAGCGAAGCTGTGCGAGCTGGAACAGGCCGAGTCGGCGGTGGCATTCAGCAGCGGCATGGCTGCCATCAGTGCCGTGCTGCATACCTTCCTCTCAAGCGGCAAGCGCGTTGTATCGACCCGCGACAGTTACGGCGGCACCAATAAGATTTTCGAAGAGTTCCTGCCGCGCATGGGCGTGCAAGTCTGCCTGTGTGACACCCTCGACACCGAGGCGCTGGAACGCGAGATCGCCGCAGGTTGCGACCTGCTGTATCTGGAAACCCCTACCAACCCCACCCTGAAAGTACTGGACATCCAGCGCCTGAGCGCTGCCGCCCGGCAGGCCGGCGCTGTGGTGGTGGCCGACAACACCTTCGCCACGCCGCTGAACCAGAACCCGTTGGCCCTGGGCGTGGACGTGG
This sequence comes from Pseudomonas sp. B19(2017), assembly GCF_002113165.1. Lineage (NCBI taxonomy): Bacteria > Pseudomonadati > Pseudomonadota > Gammaproteobacteria > Pseudomonadales > Pseudomonadaceae > Pseudomonas > Pseudomonas sp. B19(2017). Next base: position 19,018 of record NZ_NEJR01000021.1, on the reverse strand, counting down.
TAGTGCACAGCGCGACCAAGTTCCTGTCCGGGCACGGTGACGTGCTGGGTGGGGTGGTGTGTGGTGCCGAGCCGTTGATGGCGCAGGTACGCCACTACCGCGAGATCAACGGTGCAGCGCTGGACCCGTTTTCCGCCTACCTGATCATCCGCGGTATCAAGACGCTGGCCCTGCGCGTGCGTCAGCAGCAGGCCAGCGCGAAGGCCTTGGCGCATTACCTGACCACCGAACCGCTGGTTGAAGCGGTCAACTACCCCGGCTTGCCCCAGCACCCGGGCCATGCGATCGCCAAGGCGCAGATGCGTGGCTTCGGCGCCATCGTCAGCTTCGTGCTCAAAGGTGGCATGCCCACCGTTGCGCGGTTGCTGCCGCGCCTGAAGTACGCCCATCGGGCGGGCAACCTGGGCGCGGTAGAAACCATCTACGGCCCGGCGCGTACCACCAGCCATGTGGAAAATACCCTCGAAGAACGCCTGGCCCTGGGTATTTCCGAAGGGCTGGTGCGCATTTCGGTGGGCATCGAGGACACCGAGGACCTGCTGGCAGACCTGGCACAGGCCTGTGCATCGGTGCGCCAGGAGTTGGCCGCAGCAAAGGAACTGCACGGTGACGAAGACGCCTGCCTGGCCGAAGTACAGGCCTGAGGCTGGCGCGTAGCACCCGCTGCTTGCGGTGGGTGCCACTTCATGAAGTCGAACAAAAACAATATGCAAGGCAATTCGCTTCGCTCTGCCAAGACGAGGTCGTTGCAACGTCCTTGCCCGCCAACTTTCATGAGTAAATCACAATGTCCCTGCAGACAACGACAACGAGAAATGCTTCGGCGCACAGCTTCAAGCAGGATATGCAAACCCGCCATATCGTCATGCTGGCGCTGGGCGGTGTCATCGGTACCGGCCTGTTCCTGACGTCGGGCTACACCGTCAACCAGGCGGGCCCGCTGGGCGCCGTCATCGCCTATATCCTTGGCGCGATCATGGTCTACCTGGTGATGATGTGCCTGGGTGAACTGGCGGTACACATGCCGGAAGTCGGCTCGTTCAGCAGTTACGCCACGCGCTACCTCGGGCCGGGTACAGGCTACATGGTGGCCTGGATGTACTGGCTGACCTGGACCGTGGCCATCGGCTCGGAATTCACCGCTGCCGGTATCCTGATGGTGCGCTGGTTCCCGGACACGCCGGTGTGGATATGGAGTGCGCTGTTCGGGTTTGCAGTGTTCCTCAGCAATATCATTTCGGTGCGGTCGTTTGCCGAAACCGAATTCTGGCTGTCACTGATCAAGGTGCTGGCGGTGATTGCCTTCCTGGTGGTGGGCGGCGGCGCGATCCTGGGCGTTTTCGAAATTACCCAGGCGCACAGTGCCGGGCTGGGCAACTTCACCCGCGAAGGGCTGTTCCCCACGGGCTTCTGGTCGATCGCCATGACCCTGCTGGCGGTAGCCTTCGCGTTCTCTGGCACCGAGTTGATCGGCATCGCCGCCGGCGAAACCCGCGACCCGGAAAAGAACGTGCCCAAGGCCATCCGCACCACGGTCCTGCGCCTGGCGCTGTTCTTCGTCGGCACCATCTTTGTATTGGCTACCTTGTTGCCGCGTGAACAGGCCGGGGTGGTTGAAAGCCCGTTCGTGATGGTCTTTGCCATGATCGGTATCCCCTATGCCGCAGACATAATGAACTTCGTCATCATCACGGCACTGCTGTCGGCGGCCAACTCCGGGCTCTATGCTGCGGCGCGCATGCTGTGGACCCTCAGCGACCAAGGCAACATGCCCCGCCGGTATGCGGCCCTGTCGCGTCGTGGCACGCCGTTCAACGCCATTGTCCTGAGCATGGCGGGCGGCATGGCTTCGCTGCTGAGCAGTGTGTTTGCCCCAGACACCATCTACCTGGCGCTGGTGTCCATTTCCGGGTTGGCGGTGGTGGTGGTGTGGATCAGCATCGCGGCCAGCCAAATGGCTTTCCGCCGCCATTACATCGCCAATGGCGGCAAGCTCGAAGACCTGAAGTTCCGGGTGCGCGGCTACCCGTTCGTGCCGCTGGCGGCGATCTTCTGCTGCTTACTGGCCTGCATCGGCATTGCCTTCGACCCGGCCCAGCGCGTGGCCCTGTACTTCGGCTTGCCCTTCATTGCCTGGTGCTACCTGGCCTATTGGCTGACGTGCAAGTTCCGCAGCCGCCGGGCAGGCCCGCTGGAAGTCGTCGCGCCAGGTTCCGAGGCCGCCAGGGCAGGGTGATACTAGGCCACCGGAACGTTGCCAAGAGAAACCGCCGATGACCCAGAAAACCCTGCCCCCCTTGAACTGGCTCAGAGCCTTCGAAGTGTCGGCGCGTTACCTGAACTTCACCCATGCCGCCGAGGAACTGCACCTCACCCAGGGGGCCGTCAGCCAGCAGATTCGTCACCTCGAAAGCCAGTTGGGGGTGGCGCTGTTCAAGCGCCTGCCCCGGGGGCTGGGGTTGACTGAAGAGGGCCAGTCCTACCTGCCGGTGGTGCAGGATGCGATAAGCCGCCTGGCGGTGGGCACCAATGAAATTTTCGGGCAGCGCCAGCGTCGGCCCTTGAAAGTACGCGGCAGCCTGTCGTTCCTGCACTTCTGGCTGGCGCCCCGACTGGCCGATTTTCGCCGTTCGCACCCACAGGTGGACATCCGCTACATCAGCAACCTGTGGGTCAAGGAACTGGATGCCGAGGACGACCTGGAAATCCGCTGGGGCAGCGGCCAGTGGGCTGGCGTGGAGGCGCAGCGCCTGACCCGTGACGTACTGGTGCCGGTCTGCTCGCCTGCGCTGATTGCCGACTCCCCGCTACGCGAGCCGCGCGACCTGGCCCGCGTCCCGTTGCTGCATGTGCTGGGTTACGAGGAGGGGTGGGGTTATTGGCTGGAGCGGGTTGGCGCCGACCAGGTCGACTCTTCCAGCGGCCTGCAGTTCGACACCCTGGTGGCGACCTTGCGCATGGCGGAACTGGGGCTTGGCGTGGCACTGGCGCGTTCGTCGCTGGTCGAGGACTTGCTGCAGGAGGGGCGGCTGGTGGCCCCTTTTGCCCAGCGCATCGAGGCGAGCGAGTCGTTTTACCTGGTACGTGGCCTGGGTGAGGCGTTGTCCACGGATGCCCAAGCCTTCAGCCACTGGCTGGTGGCGATGGCCCACCGTTAATCACATAGTTACCTGGAGCACCGATGCAGTACACATCCACGCGCGGCAACGAGATACGGGTTGATTTTCGCACGGCGCTGCTTTCCGGGCTGGCCGATGATGGCGGGCTATACGTGCCTGCCGCGGTGCCGACCTTCAGCCAGCAGGAGATTGCCAGCTGGTCGTGGTTGCCGTTCGACGAACTGGCCTGGCGGGTGATGGCTCCGTTTGTTGGCGATACCCTCGATGAACCGACCCTCAGGGCGCTGGTCAGCGACAGCTACCGTGGGTTCAGGCACCGTGGTATTGCGCCGTTGCAGCAGATTGGCCATAACGAATGGATTCTGCAGCTGTTTCACGGGCCTACCCGGTCTTCCAAGGATTTCGCCGCACAGTTGCAGGCGCGGCTCATCCGCCATTTCCTGGGGGCCGATTGCGAACGGGTCATGCTGGTAGGTGCCAGCAACGGCGATACGGCGGTGGCCGCTATCGAAGCCTTGCGGCATTGCCCGACGGCACGCTTGCTGGCGCTGTACCCCAGTGCCGGGACACCGGCCGACCGGGCGGCGGTGATGCGCAGTGCCGCTTCCGAAAGCGTCAGCTGCGTGGCCGTGGACGGCAGCTTCGATGACTGCCAGTCGCTGGTGTCGGCGCTGCTGCGTGCATGGCCATGCCCCGGGTTGATCCCCGTGAGCTTCAACTCGACCAACTGGGTCGGCGTGCTGGCGCAGATCGTGTTCTATTTCCACGCGGCGCTGCAGCTGGGCGGGGGGATTCGGCCGGTGGGTTTCAGCATCCCCACGGCCAGTTTTGCCGAAATCTACGCCGGGTTCATTGCCCAGAAAATGGGCCTGCCGATCAACCAGATCATCGTTTCCACCAACCGCAACGATGCCTTGCACCGGTTCATCCACTGCAATCGCTACAGCCGTGGCTCAACCAGCCAGACCTTGTCGCCGGTCATGGACTTCTCACTGTTCTCCAACCTGGAGCGCTTCGTCTGGGAGCTGTATGACCGCGATGGCGGGGCGACCCGGGCGCTGATGGAGCACTTCGAGGATTGTGGCGAGTTGAGCATCGGCAACCGCCAGTGGTTACATGCGCGCATGCTGTTCGACTCCTATGCCGTGGATGACGCGCTGATCCGCGAAGAAATCGTCACGCTGTTCCACGAAACCGGCAGCGCAGTAGACCCGCATGCCGCCACCGGGGCATTCGCCGGGCGCCTGCACCGGCGCAACATCGGCGCGCCCATCGTCACGCTGGGGCAGTTTGCCCCGGAAAAGTCTGCCGGGCTGCTGGCGGAGCTGGGGGCCTGGCATGGTGAAGTACCGGCCAGTGTCGTGGATGCTGCAGGCGGCGGGCCGCTGCTGGCACCCGACGACCTGGCGGGGGTTCATGAGCTACTGGCCCGGTTGCAGGCCGGACGATGAAGCGCATCCTCGATCCCCTGGACGAGCGTATCCTCGCCGAACTCACCGCCAATGCACGCATTGCCCATGCCGAGCTGGGGCTCAAGGTGAACCTGTCGCGCAATGCGGTACGCCAGCGCATCGAGCGCCTGGAGCGTGACGGCGCCATCCAGGGCTATACCCTGCGCATCGGTGAGGGGCGGCGGCCGAGTTCGTTGATCAACGCGGTCATCTTCGTCTACCGCTATGACCGCATGCGCGGAGAAGCTGTGCTCGATGCGTTGCGCCAGATTCCCGAGGTGATCCAGTGTGAAGTACTCAGCGGTGAATTCGACCTGCTGCTGCGCGTCGAGGCTTCCAGCCCGGAACGGGTGCACCATGTATGGAAGGAGATTGCCGCCATGCCTGGGGTCGAGAACACCGTCACATCGTTCGTCCTGGCCACGGTGATCTGAGACGCCCGCTGCCGTTTGCCAACCCTCGTTACAACAACGCCGCCCGGGCTTGCGCCCTGGCGGCGTTGTGCATTCCGGCGGCGCTCAGGCGTGCATCGGGTACTGGTCAGATTGGCCAGTAAATACAGCGGATTGCCATATTCAACTGGCATTGCACGGCTCTTACGCTTGTCCTCATCGACCAATCGCCTGGAAAGGACAGCAAACCATGACCGAATACAAGATCGCACTCGTTGGCTTTGGCGGCGTGAACCGTGCCCTGGCCCAACTGATCGCCGAACGCAATACGCGCTGGCAGAAAGAGCTGGGCTTTGGCCTGAAGATCGTTGGCGTCACCGACCTGTTCCTGGGTTCGGCAATCGACCGCAATGGCCTGGATGCGGCCACCCTGGCGGCTCTGCCCGCTCAGAAGGGGGCGCTGGCGCAGATCCCTCAGGGTTCTGCAGAGGCGTTCAACGAGTCGGTGATCAAGCAGTCCGGTGCCGACATCATCGCCGAAGCCACCTTCACCAACCCCAAGGACGGTGAACCGGCGGCAACCTTCTGCCGCTGGGCGCTGGAAGCGGGCAAGCATGTGGTCACTACCAACAAGGGGCCGATCGCCTTGCATGCCCAGGCGCTGAAGGCCTTGGCCAAGGCCAATGGTGTGTCGTTCGAATACGAAGGCGCGGTGATGAGCGGTACACCGGTGCTGCGCATGGCGCGCCAGACCTTGGCCGGTGCAGGCCTGGTGGGCTTCGAGGGCATCCTCAACGGCACTTCGAACTACGTGCTGACGCGTATGGAAGAGGGGCTTGGCTTTGCCGATGCGGTGGCCCAGGCGCAAGCACTTGGCTACGCCGAGGCAGACCCGAGCGCCGATGTGGAGGGGTATGACGTGCGCCTGAAAGTGGTGATTCTCGCCAACGAGCTGCTCGGTGCCTGCTTGCAGGTGAACGATGTCACCTGCAGCGGCATCAGCAACCTCGATAGCGCGGCGATCCAGCAAGCGCAGGCAGCGGGCAAGCGCTGGAAACTGATCGGCAGTGCCAGCCGAGAAACCGATGGCTCGGTGCGTGCCAGCGTCGAAGCGCGCCTGTTGCCCGGCAACCACCCTCTGGCGGGTATTTCCGGTGCCACCAATGCGGTTGCGTTCAACACCGAATTGCTGGGCGCGGTGACCGTGTCCGGCCCAGGTGCGGGGCGTGTCGAAACGGCATTCGCCCTGCTGTCGGATATCGTCGCCATCCACGCCGCTGGCCGCTCGGCCTGAGGAGCAACCTTCATGAGCCTGACTTACGTGTCCCGGGTAGCCGTCCAGCAACCCGCTTTGATCGATGTGTACAGCCCCTTCGACGGTAGCCTGGTCGGCAGCGTCGCCAACCTTGCTGCCGATGCCGTGCCAGGCCTGCTGGTTCGTGCCCGTCAGGGCGTACGCGAAAGCGCCGCGCTGCCCCGGCACCGTCGCGCCAGCATTCTGGAGCAGGCCGCGCGGCTCATCGAGCGCGATGCAGCAGATTTTGCCGGCCTGATTGTCGACGAAGCGGGCAAGACCCTGCGTCAGGCCGAAAAGGAGGTGAAGCGCTGCATCAATACCCTCAAGCTGTCTGCCGAGGAAGCGCGGCGCAACGCCGGCGAGGTGGTGCCTTTCGATGCCTATGAAGGCTCGGAGTCGCGTCAGGGCTGGTTCACCCGCGAGCCGTTGGGGTTGATCCTGGCCATTACCCCGTACAACGACCCGCTCAACCTGGTGGCGCACAAGCTGGGGCCAGCGATTGCTGGAGGCAATGCGGTCATTCTGAAGCCTTCGGAGCTGGCCCCGCTTTCTGCCTTGAAACTGGTGCAGTACCTGGTCGCTGCGGGCCTGCCGGAGACCGTGGTCACCGTGGCCACTGGCGGTGCCGAACTGGGCAAGGCCCTGGTGGCCGTGCGTGAAGTGCGGATGATTTCCTTCACGGGCGGCTTCGCCACGGGCGAACAGATTGCCCGGGGGGCGGGCCTGAAAAAACTTGCCATGGACCTGGGGGGGAACGCGCCGGTACTGGTATTGAAGGACTGCGACCTTGAGGCCACTGTCGAGTCTTGTATGTCTGGCGCATTCTGGGCAGCGGGGCAGAACTGCATCGGCACCCAGCGCATCCTGGTGGACGCTTCGATCTATGAGGCGTTCCGCCAGCGCTTCGTCGCCTTGACCCAGGCGATGGTGGTGGGGGATCCAGGCCTGCACGAAACCGACATGGGGCCAATGATCACCGAAGCCGCGGCCCGGCAGATTGAAGAGCGCGTGAACCAGGCCCTGCAGGACGGTGCTCGCCTGCTCTGCGGTCATCGCCGCCAGGGGGCCAGCTATGCGCCGACGGTGCTGGAGGGTGTTGACCACGCCAGCCGGCTGTGGCGTGAGGAGGTCTTCGCACCGGTGGTGATGCTGGCGCCTTTCGAGGATATCGAGCAGGCGATATCACTGGCCAACGCCCCGGAGTACAGCTTGCATGCTGGTGTGTTCACCCGTGACTTGTCCTTGGCGCTGAGCCTGGCGAAGCGCATAGAGGCTGGCGGCGTGATGATCAACGACTCGTCCGACTACCGCTTCGATGCCATGCCATTCGGTGGCTCCAAGTATGGAAGCCTTGGCCGCGAGGGGGTGCGGTTTGCCTACGAGGACATGACCCAGCCCAAAGTCGTCTGCCTCAACCAGTTGGGATAAGGGGAGCAAGCTTGATGATCGAACGCTATGGATCAGGCGAGCGAATGTCGCTGGCGGTCAGCTACAGGGGCCTGTTCGAAACGGCAGGCGTGGTCGCGGACGACCTGCGCCAGGATGTGCAGGGGCAGTTGCGCCAGGCGTTGAGTACGATCGATGGGCTGATGGCAGAGGCCAAGGTCGGCAAGCAGCACTTGACCCGGGTTCAGTTATGGATTGCCGACTACAGCCACTTCGACCAGGTCAACGAGGTGTACGACGCCTGGTTGCAGGGTTGTCCGAAACCACCCCGGGCTTGTGTAGGCGCAGACCTGGGAGAGGGTTACCTGGTCGAGGTACAGGTATTTGCCGTATGCCCTGAGTGCGCCTGACCCTGAGCGACCGAAACCCCGGGTCAGCGTACGGCTCGGGGCACCGCCCTTACATAGATCAGTTCGCTTACCAGCTCCACCAGTGTCTGGGTAATTACCGCTGCCGCGGCCAACCCGCGCATTGTTTCGGGCAGTGCCAGCGCCAATGGCAACACTACCAGCGAGTTGCGCGTGGCGGCGCTGAAGGTTACCGCCCGTGCCTCGGTCACCGGCAGGCGCAGCAGGCGCGCCGCAACGAACCCGAGCACTGGCGCCAACAGCATGAAGCCGATGTACACCGGAATCACCGGCAGCAAACGGTCGAAATCACGCAGCACCACGGCTATTTGCGAGGCGATCACCACCACCAGCACCAAGGCCATGGCCGGCACCGGCATCCACGCCCAGGCGTCGTTCCATGTGGACATCATGCGCGAATGACGGGCACCCGCGCTGGTGAGCACGGCGAGGACCATCGGCAGCACGATCAGCAGCAGGAAGGCTTCCACGAACGGGGTGATGGAGATGGCCACGTTGCTGCTGTCACCCAGCATCAGGGCCAGGTAAAGCGGCAGCAGCGCCAGTTGTACCAACAGCAGCACGGGGGTGGCGGCCAGGGTCAGGCGGGCGTCGCCTTTGCCGATGTGGGTGAACACCACCACGTAGTCGATGCACGGTGTCAGCAGCACCAGCAGTGCACCGATCAGGACCGCCGGGTGTGCGACCAGGCCGCGGGTAATGGCCCAGACCAGCAGGGGCACGAGGATGAAGTTGGCCAGCAGCAGGGCGGCCATGAAGCGGCGATTGCCCAGGCCCTGGCGCAAGTCGAGGAAGGGGATCTGCAGGAACATCGCGTACATCAGTACGGCGATGGCAGGGGTGACCAGGGCTTCCAGGTGGCGTGCAGTGTCGCTGGCCAGCAGGCCGAACGTGATGGCGGCGAGCACGGCGGCGAAGTAGATCGGGACCTGGTGCGTTTCAAGTTGCGCTCTGGTCAAGGTACGGCCTGTGTTTGAAGGGAGGAACGCTATCATAACCTGTGGGAGCGGGCGTGCCCGCGAACACCGGCGCAGCCGGTGCCATCCACCGAGTCGTCTTCTTCGCGGGCACGCCCGCTCCCACAGGATTCGCCTCCCGAAAACGAAAAAGCCCGGCACTAGGCCGGGCTTTTCGCTGTCAGGCGATCGCCAATCAGTTGCCGTATACCGGCAGCTTCTTGCAGATGGCCTTGACCTTCTCACGTACGGCGTCGATCACCGCTTCGTTGTTCAGGTCAGCCAGGATGTCGCAGATCCAGCCAGCCAGCTCGCGGCACTCGGCTTCCTTGAAACCACGGGTAGTCACGGCCGGGGTGCCGAAACGCAGGCCCGAGGTGACGAACGGGGAACGTGGGTCGTTCGGTACCGAGTTCTTGTTGACGGTGATGAACGCTTTGCCCAGGGCGGCGTCAGCGTCCTTGCCGGAGATTTCCTGCTTGATCAGCGACAGCAGGAACAGGTGGTTCTGGGTGCCACCGGAAACCACGTCGAAACCACGCTCGATGAATACGCTGGCCATGGCCTGGGCGTTTTTCACCACTTGCTGCTGGTAAGCCTTGAACTCAGGCTGCAGGGCTTCCTTGAAGCAGATGGCCTTGGCTGCGATGACGTGCTCCAGCGGGCCACCCTGGGCGCCCGGGAATACGGCGGAGTTCAGCTTCTTCTCGATCTCTTCGTTCTTGCGAGCGAGGATCAGGCCGCCACGCGGGCCGCGCAGGGTCTTGTGGGTGGTGGTGGTGACCACGTCGGCGAACGGAACAGGGTTCGGGTACACGCCAGCGGCAACCAGGCCGGCAACGTGGGCCATGTCGACGAACAGGTAGGCACCGACCTTGTCGGCGATGGCGCGGAAGCGGGCGAAGTCCAGAACCTGCGAGTAGGCCGAGAAGCCGGCAACGATCATCTTCGGCTTGTGCTCGACAGCCAGGCGCTCGACTTCGTCGTAGTCGATCAGGCCGTTGCCGTCGATGCCGTACTGGATGGCGTTGTACAGCTTGCCCGAGGAGCTGACGGAAGCACCGTGGGTCAGGTGGCCACCGTGGGCCAGGCTCATGCCCAGGATGGTGTCACCGGCCGACAGCAGGGCCAGGTAGACGGCAGCGTTGGCCTGGGAGCCGGCGTGCGGCTGAACGTTGGCGTAGTCGGCGCCGAACAGTTCCTTGGCACGGTCGATGGCCAGTTGTTCGACGACATCGACGTACTCGCAACCACCGTAGTAGCGCTTGCCCGGGTAGCCTTCGGCGTACTTGTTGGTCAGGACCGAGCCCTGGGCCTCCATGACTGCCGGGCTGGTGTAGTTTTCCGAAGCGATCAGCTCGATATGCTCTTCCTGGCGCAGAGCTTCTTGCTGCATGGCTTCGAAGAGCTCGGCGTCGTACTTGGCAATGGTCAAATCACGGCTGAACATGGCGGTCCTCAAGGATCGGGGTGAATTGGGGGGGCATTCTAACCGATTGATTGGCGGCTGGCATATGAAGTGGCATCAAGTCGCGGACCAATGGGCTTCATGTTGCATCCCGCGCCATGTCTGGGCTGGGCGGGGGTTGGAGTTGACTCACAAGTCCGTTTTTTATGGGGTATCCAGTTGTAATACCGTACCTGTGGGATCGCCGCCGGCAACGCATCAATTGAACATGAACAGCGTCTCGTTGGCGAACTGCGCCTCGAACTGATGCGCCGGCATCGGCCGCCCGAACAGGTAGCCCTGAACCTCGTCGCAACCATGCTCGCGCAGGAATTCCAGCTGCTCGTGGGTTTCCACACCTTCGGCAATCACCGCCAGGTTGAGGCTGTGGGCCATGGCGATGATCGCCCGGGCAATCTGCGCATCCTGCTCGCCTTCGGGCAGGCCATCGACGAAGGTGCGGTCGATCTTCAGCACGTCGATGGGGAACTGCTTGAGGTAGTTCAGCGATGAGTAACCGGTGCCGAAGTCGTCCACCGCGATGCTCAGGCCGAGGTTTTTCAGGCTGGCGAGAATCTGCATGGCTTCGTTCACTTCGCGCATCAGGATGCTTTCGGTCAGCTCCAGTTCCAGGCACGCCGGTGGCAGGCCGGATTCTTCCAGAATGGTGGCGATACGCGTGCCCAGCTGGCCGTCGGAGAACTGCCGCGCCGAGATGTTCACCGATACCTTGGGCACGCGCACCTTGGCCTTGTGCCAGGCCTTGAGCTGGCGGCTGGCCTCGCGCAGCACCCAGTCGCCCACGTCCACCACCAGGCCCAGTTCTTCGATCACCGGGATGAAGTCGCCTGGCGGCACCAGGCCGCGGGTCGGGTGACGCCAGCGCAGCAGCGCTTCGGCGCCGGTCAGGCGCTTGCCGTCGCCGCTGAACTGCGGCTGGTAGTAGAGGATGAACTCGTTCTGCTCCATGGCATGGCGCAGGTCGCTTTCCAGCTCCAGGCGTTCCAGGGCACTGGCGTTCATCTCCGCCTGGTAGAACTGGAAGTTGTTCTTGCCACGCTCCTTGGCGTGGTACATGGCGGTGTCGGCGTTTTTCATCAGTTGGCTCAGCTCGCTGCCATCCTGCGGGCTGAGGGCGATGCCGATACTGGCGGTGACGAAGAACTCGCGGTTCTCCAGCACGAACGGTCGCACCAGGCTGCCGAGGATGTTCTCGGCCACGTGAATGGCGCGGTTGAGCGCGATCTCGCGGGTAGCGCGCGGTTGCAGCAGCAGGGTGAACTCATCGCCGCCCATGCGCGCCACGGTGTCGTCGTTGTCCACACAGGCCAGCAGGCGCTGGGCCATGTCCTTGAGCATGCGGTCCCCGGCGGCGTGGCCGAGTGAGTCGTTGATCGGCTTGAAGCGGTCCAGGTCGAGGAACATCAGCACCACCCAGGCCTTTTGCCGCTCGGCCTGTTGCAGGGCGTTGTACAGGCGGTCCTGGAACAACGTGCGGTTGGGCAGGTGGGTGAGGGCGTCATAGTAGGCCAGGCGGTGGATGCGCTGTTCGCTGGCCTTGCGCTCGCTGATATCGGTGAAGAAGCACACATAGCTGGCCAGGTCGCCTTCGTCGTCCAGCACCGCGGTGATGCCGACCCAGGCCGGGTAGTGGTCGCCGTCGCGGCGCTTGAGCCACACCTCGCCCTCCCAGCTGCCGCGCTGGTGCAGCTGCTTGACCACGTAGCGCAGGTGGCCCTCCTGCTGTTCGTCGACGGTGAGCAGGCCCGGCAACTGGTCGAGTACCTCGCTGACGGCGTAACCACTGACGCGGCTGAACGCTTCGTTGGCCTGGACGATATAACCTGCCGGGTCGGTGATGAGGATCGCCGAGGTGGAGTGCTCGAATACCGTCGCGGCCATGCGCAGGTCCTTTTCGGCACGGCGTTGCTGGCTGATGTCGCGGCCCACACCGAGCACGCCTTCGAAGCGCTGCTCATCGTCCCATACCAGTACCAGGCGCAGTTCGATGGGAATCTTGCGGCCATCGGCGCGCAGGCAGTCGAACAGGAACAACTGGGTCGGCAGCTGGCTGCGCAGCTGGGCCAGCTGCGCGGGGTCACTCATGGCCTTGCTGACGCGCTCCATCAGGCTGTAGATGCCGGTGAGCTGGGCCGGGTTGGCGATGATCGACTGCCAGCCGTTGGTGAAGATCCAGTCGGCCTGGTAGCCCAACACGCTCTGCACCGAAGGGCTGACGTAATTGAGCTTGAGCAGGTTGTCGGTGGAGAAGATCACGTCACTGATGCTTTCGGCGAGCATGCGGTAGCGCTGTTCGCTGTCGCGCAGCGACTGGCTGGCCTCGATCTGCACCGTCACGTCCTTGCCCACGCCGATGATGCGCGTCACCAGGCCATCGGCGTCACGGGTCAGCACTTGTTCGCGAATGTCGTAGCAGCGCCAACTGCCATCACGGTGGCGGAAGCGCAACTGGCAGTGCAGCGGTTGGTCATGGCCGTTGTCACGCTGTTGCTGGCGCAGTGCCTGGTAGTGCGCCGCGTCCTCGGGGTGCAGCAGCAGTTCCCAGAAGCGGTCGCCCATCTGCGCCAGCTCGGTACGGTCGTAGCCCAGGGTCTGGCCAAGGTGGCGGTTGCTGAAGATCATCCGCTGGTTGAGCACGTCCTGCACGTACAACTGGTCGGGCACGGTGCGCACCACGTCCGACCAGAAGCTTTCGCGCTCCAGCAACGACAGTTCCACCTGCTTGCGGCTGGTGATGTCGCTGATGCTGAGGATCACCGCCTGGTAGTCACGGCGTTGCTGCGGCAGGCGGGCCATCAGCCACAGGTGCAGCTCGCCACCCAGCGGGGCCGGCAGGCGCACTTCCAGCTCCAGCAGCGGGCGTTGCTCGATCAGCGCGTCGATCAGTTGCATGCCGACGCTGTCGCGGCCATCGCCGGTGCCATCGATCAGGCGCTGCCAGGCACCTTCGTGGCAGTCGATGTTCAACAACTGGCGGGCTACCTGGTTGATCTCGGTGATCTTCAGCTCCAGCAGCAGCGAGCGGCGCAGGTTCGGGTCCAGGGCCAGGCTGTGCTTGAGCCCGGCACGGTTGCGCAGGTGGTAGCGGTCGAGTTTGCCGGGCAGACTGGACAGGTCGAGCACGCACAAGGCCACGCCGGTGCCTTCGAAGATTTCCTGGTAGCGCCGACGGTCTTCCTGCAGCGCCCGTTGGCGGCGGCGCATGTTGATCAGGGCCAGCACCGGCAGCAGTGCGCAGAACAGCACCAGCAGGCATTTGCCGAGCAGCGCCGGCAGCAGCTTCTGCTGGGCCCGCTTGGCGTCGAACAGACCACGCAGCTGCCAGGTACTGTTGTCGATGAAGGCCAGCATTACGCTTTGCAGCGGTTCGTTGCTGGTATCGGCCGGCGCATGGCGTTGCAGTACTTCGCCGTTGCGGCTGTTTTCCAGCAGCCACAGCGGGTGGGCGGTACCATCCAGGTGAAGGGTGAGGGTGCGGTAGTAGTCCGGCGACAGGCGCAGCAGCCAGTAGCCTCGGTCCTGGCCGGCGGCCTGGCGTAGCAACAGATAGAGGGTGCGGTTGTCGGGCGAATTGCTGAAGAAGTACGGACGACCCTGGTTCAGCCTGAGCAGCTCGTCAAGCGTCTGGCGGTCGGGGCTTGCGCTCAGACTGTCGGCCTGTAGCTGCCCGGTAGCGTCCAGCCAGGCGATGCTCTGCAGGGCCGGCAGCTGCTCGCGCAGGCTGCCCAGCAGGCCGGGCAGGGCCTTGGGCGCCGGTGCCTTGACATAGGGTTGCATCACATTCATGGCCTGCTGGGCCTTGAGTGCCATGTTCAGGCTCAGGTGGTCTGCCTGTTCGGCGGTGGCGTTCAGGCTCTGTTTGCGCAGGTCGGCCTGGGTATGGTTGAACTGGGCGAACAACTGCCACAGCAGCAGGGCCAGCAGGATCAGGGCCAGCAGCGCCAGCGCACCCTTGATCGACCCGCGCAGCGAAGCGACGGGCGCCTGTGGCGCGGAACGCAATGACGACGGATGTGTAAGATTGGTCAAGCGTTGATCCTGCGATTGGGCTGGCGATGGCAGGGATGGATCATGCACGGTGTGTGCCGGTGTCTGGTCGCCAGACCGCGGTGGTGCACTATAAGGCCGGATACCTGAAACGGGCTAGCATGCCTCGGATTATGGCAAAGTGCCAGTCCGCAGGACCGGTGGTGCCTGCCGGGTGGTTCGGCAAGCCCCTGCGACCTGTGCGAGAATAGCGCCCGCTTCAAATGACAACGCATCGGAGATGTTCGGTTTTGGTTACTCACTTTTCCACCAATGGCCTCGATTCCGCCTGCGGGCGCAGCAGTCAGACCCTTGTCAGCACTGCCGTGACCGAGGACGTATCCTGCAAGTCTTGCCAGCGTTCGCTGAGCAAACCCGAGGCGGCCGCTGTCGCCAAGAGCAAGAGCCCATCGCTGGCCGAACTGCGCAAGACCGCCAAGGCGGCAGTTGAGCCGGCAGTCGCCGTGGCCGAGGTCAAGCCGGCGGCCAAGGTTGTCAGCCGTGCGCCTGCGGCCGCCAAGCCAGCCAAAGCTGCCGAGCAGCAGCCGGCTCGTAGCGGTGGCTTCAGCGTGAAGTCCGCCTGGGCCGCGCGCCTGGCCGAGCAGGGCGACCGCTGCCGCTTGCCGCGGGGCAAGGCCAGGCAGCGTCACGTCTGAGCCATCGTTGGCTGCTGTGCTGGCCCCTTCGCGGCTAAAGCCGCTCCCACAGGGATATCACCGCCTTTAAATATTGTGCAGTACCTGTGGGAGCGGCTTTAGCCGCGAAAGGGCCGGTACAGGCAAGAGATTCCCCCTGATCCCACCCCCCACCATCCGCCCCTCCTATGCAACGCCGCGCGTTGGCGTAGAATGGTCGACTTTGTTCAATGACACCCCCGTAAATACATCCCCCTGGCCAGTGCGCCGGGGCGATCGTCGATGTCTTTACCTATCTGATTAGAGGGCTTGGTTTTGGCTCAATACGTCTACACCATGCATCGGCTGAGCAAGGTCGTGCCGCCGAAGCGGGAAATTCTCAAGAACATTTCCCTGTCGTTCTTCCCGGGCGCCAAGATCGGCGTGCTCGGCCTGAACGGCGCCGGTAAATCGACCCTGCTGCGGATCATGGCGGGCGTCGACAAGGAATTCGACGGCGAAGCCCGTCCGATGCCCGACATCAACGTTGGCTACCTGCCGCAGGAACCGCAACTGGACCCGAACAAGTCGGTGCGCGAAGTGGTCGAGGAAGCGGTCAGCGTGATCAAGGACGCCCAGGCGCGTCTGGACGAGGTCTACGCGGCCTACGCCGAACCGGATGCCGACTTCGACAAGCTGGCCGCCGAGCAGGCCAAGCTGGAAGCCATCCTGCAGGCCGCCGACGGCCACAACCTGGAGCGCCAGCTGGACGTTGCTGCCGACGCCCTGCGCCTGCCGGCCTGGGACGCGCGCATCGAGCACCTGTCCGGTGGCGAGAAGCGCCGCGTGGCCCTGTGCCGCCTGCTGCTGTCGGCCCCCGACATGCTGCTGCTGGACGAACCGACCAACCACCTGGATGCCGACTCGGTGGCCTGGCTGGAGCGCTTCCTGCACGACTTCCCGGGCACCGTGGTAGCCATTACCCACGACCGTTACTTCCTCGACAACGTCGCCGGCTGGATCCTGGAACTGGACCGCGGCGCCGGCATCCCGTACGAAGGTAACTACTCGGGCTGGCTGGAAGCCAAGTCCGAGCGCCTGGCGCAGGAATCCAAGCAGCAGAGCGCCCACGAGAAGGCCATGAAAGAGGAACTGGAGTGGGTGCGCAAAGGCGCCAAGGCCCGCCAGTCCAAGTCCAAGGCCCGTCTGCAGCGCTTCGAAGAAATGCAGTCGCAGGAGTTCCAGAAGCGCAGCGAAACCAACGAGATCTACATCCCGGCCGGTCCGCGCCTGGGCGACAAGGTCATCGAGTTCAAGAACGTCACCAAGGGCTACGGCGACCGAGTGCTGATCGACAACCTGTCGTTCTCCATGCCTAAAGGCGCCATCGTCGGCGTGATCGGTGGTAACGGTGCTGGTAAGTCGACCCTGTTCCGCATGCTGATGGGCAAGGAACAGCCGGACTCGGGCACTATCGAGATCGGTGAAACCGTGCAGCTGGCCTGCGTCGATCAGAGCCGCGAGGACCTGGACGGTAGCAAGACCGTGTTCCAGCAGATTTCCGATGGTTCCGACATGATCCGCATCGGCAACTACGAGATCCCTTCGCGTACCTACGTGGGCCGCTTCAACTTCAAGGGTGGCGACCAGCAGAAGTTCGTCAAGGACCTGTCCGGTGGTGAGCGTGGCCGTCTGCACCTGGCCCTGACCCTGAAGGAGGGCGGTAACGTCCTGCTGCTCGACGAACCGTCCAACGACCTCGACGTCGAAACCCTGCGTTCGCTGGAAGAAGCCCTGCTGGACTTCCCGGGCGCGGCGATCGTGATCTCCCACGACCGTTGGTTCCTGGACCGTGTGGCTACCCACATCCTGGCGTACGAAGACGACTCGAACGTGGTGTTCTTCGAGGGTAACTACACCGAGTACGAAGCCGACCGCAAGAAGCGCCTGGGCGATGCTGCTGCCCAGCCGCACCGTGTACGGCACAAGAAGCTGGCCCAGTAAGCCGGTTTTTCGATGCACAGGAATGGGGCCTTCTTAGGTCCCATTTTTGTGCCTGGCTGGAAAGTGGTGCTGGCTTCATTCGCGGGCATGCCCGCTCCCACAGGAGCCCCTGGAACCCAAAGCTTGTGGTGAACCTGTGGGAGCGGGCGCGCCCGCGAATGAAGCCGCCGCCGACCAAGGTTTTGTATACACTTATAGAAAACGCACCAAATAATTTCAAAAAAACGACATTTCGCCCTATTCCGGTGCGATTGCTTCTTGGTACATTCCTGAAAAAAACCAATAAGTCCAATCCTCTTGGTGAGATGTCTACCATGATCGAATCTGTCGACAATTTCCTCGCGCGCCTGAAACAACGCGACCCGGGCCAACCTGAATTCCACCAGGCGGTGGAAGAAGTGTTGCGCAGCCTGTGGCCGTTCCTGGAGGCCAACCCGCATTACCTGCAGGCCGGCATCCTGGAGCGCATGGTCGAGCCCGAGCGTGCCGTGCTGTTCCGCGTATCCTGGGTCGATGACCAAGGCAAGGTGCAGGTCAACCGCGGCTACCGCATCCAGATGAGCAGCGCCATCGGCCCGTACAAGGGCGGCCTGCGCTTCCACCCGTCGGTCAACCTGGGCGTGCTCAAGTTCCTGGCCTTCGAGCAGGTATTCAAGAACTCCCTCACCTCGCTGCCCATGGGCGGCGGCAAAGGCGGCTCGGACTTCGACCCCAAAGGCAAGAGCGACGCTGAAGTGATGCGCTTCTGCCAGGCGTTCATGAGCGAGCTGTACCGCCACATTGGCGCTGACCTGGACGTTCCGGCGGGCGACATCGGCGTGGGTGCCCGCGAAATCGGCTTCATGTTCGGCCAGTACAAGCGCCTGGCCAACCAGTTCACTTCGGTGCTGACCGGCAAGGGCATGACCTACGGCGGCAGCCTGATCCGCCCGGAAGCCACCGGCTACGGCTGCGTGTATTTCGCCGAAGAAATGCTCAAGCGCCAGGACAAGCGTATCGATGGCTGCCGCGTGGCGATTTCCGGCTCGGGTAACGTGGCCCAGTATGCCGCGCGCAAGGTAATGGACCTGGGCGGCAAGGTGATTTCGCTGTCCGACTCCGAAGGCACCCTGTACGCCGAAGCCGGCCTGACCGATGCCCAGTGGGATGCGGTGATGGCGCTGAAGAACGTCAAGCGTGGCCGCATCAGCGAACTGGCCGCGCAGTTCGGCCTGGAGTTCCGCAAGGGCCAGACTCCGTGGAGCCTGCCGTGCGACATCGCCCTGCCGTGTGCCACGCAGAACGAACTGGGCGCCGAAGACGCCCGCACCCTGCTGCGCAATGGCTGCATCTGCGTGGCCGAAGGCGCCAACATGCCGACCACCCTGGAGGCTGTGGATATCTTCCTGGAGGCCGGCATCCTGTACGCCCCGGGCAAGGCCTCCAACGCCGGCGGCGTGGCCGTGTCGGGCCTGGAAATGTCGCAGAACGCCATGCGCCTGCTGTGGACTGCCGGTGAGGTGGACAGCAAGCTGCACAACATCATGCAGTCGATTCACCATGCTTGCGTGCATTACGGTGAAGAGGCGGATGGCAGCATCAACTACGTCAAAGGTGCAAACATCGCGGGCTTCGTGAAGGTGGCTGATGCGATGCTGGCGCAGGGCGTCGTTTGATCTGAGGCCGCAGGGGGCCGCTTTGCGGCCCGATCGCGACACAAGGCCGCTCCTACAGGATTGCGCGATCATCCAGGTTGTCGCGATCCCTGTAGGAGCGGCCTTGTGACGCGATGGGCTGCAAAGCAGCCCCCAGGGCCCTCAATCTTCACCCATAACCTCAACCACTTCGATCACCTGCTCCCCCACCGGCCGCCGCCAGACCACCTCATCCCCAGGCCC
>NZ_NEJR01000020.1:0-114402 GCF_002113165.1 Pseudomonas sp. B19(2017) | reverse complement strand
GCTGCGGTTGCTGGTGGCCGATGGTTCGTCCAGCTTGGTGCGGGTGTTCAGCATTTCGGCACCTGCCGAAAGGTTGGGCAGCAACCCGGCGCGGGCCTGCGGCACCACTTCGCGGCGGGCGCCGTAATCGGCGCGGGCCGCAGCCAGGTCAGCGTTGTTGTCGACCGCTTCCTGGTAGACGCTGACCAGGTCGGTCTTGACTGTTTGGGGCACGTCCGCTGCCCAGACCACTCCGTTGGACGCACAAGACACGGCTATCGCCAGTGAGAGTTTGCGCAGCATGGCGGCAATCCTTCAGTACTGATTTGTGGATACGTATTCAGCTTGGCTTGTCCCGCCTCTGGCAGCCGTTTTGTTGAACTGCCTGGAGTCGTAGCACAGGGCGCACAGGCGCTTGCCCTCTATGCACATGGATAGGCTGCATTTACAATAACGAGTGATATGCTAATGCTTGGGTCGTGCTGAGGCAACGGTTGAACAGCGGTAATTGCCTTGCGTTCAGTCACGGTCTTTGGATTGCGTACCTCGCCCATGCTGTGACAGCTCCTGCTGAGCCTGGACAAGGAGGTAGTGACGAGCAGAACGCTGTTTTGCTTCGCGCTTGAGGCAAGCCCCTGCAGGAGCAGGGAATGTATCGAGAGACCGGCTGCGAGTGCGCCCTGGGGCACCAGCCGTGCGGAACCATTTCATGAAGAGGGCATTTGACATGACGCTGCTCAAGTCGGTACTGGCATGCGGTTTATTGGGCAGTCTGGGCCTTGCGCTTGTCGGGTGTCGGGAGGAGGTTCGTTCAGAGGAACCGCTACGCGCCGTTCGGACCCAGATCGTAAAGGCCGCCACCATCGGTGAGGAGGTTGCCCAGACGGGAGAAGTACAAGCTCAGGTCGTGACCGATCTCGGCTTTCGCATTGGCGGGCGCGTAGCCACTCGAACCGCGGAAGTCGGAATGAGCGTTGCCAAGGGGCAGGTTCTGGCGACGCTCGAACCTAATGATGTGCAAAACGAACTGCGGGCCGCGGAAGCCGAATTGACAAGCGCCGAAGCGACCGAGCAGCTTGCCAGGTCTCAGTTGAGCCAACAACGCACGCTGTTTGACAAACAGTTCGTCGCGCGTGTACGTGTCGAAGAGGCCGAGGCAAACTGGCGAGCCGCGAACGCAAGACTGAATGTTGCGAAAACCAGATTGTTTACGACACGCGACAAGCTTTCCTACACGGAACTGCGTGCGCCAAGCGCAGCCATCGTCAGCGCTGTCGCTGTGAACGCAGGACAAGTCGTCGATGCGGGGCAATTGGCGATCAAGCTGTCCTCGACAAACGACCGCGTTGCAGTCTTCAACGTGTCCGAGCGGCTTTACACATCGGTTCCGTCCGATGTGAAAGTGGAAGTGGCACTCGTGTCTGACCCGTCGATCAAAGTCATCGGCTCAATTCGCGATGCAAGCCCTACTGCTGATGTGGCAACGCGTACTTACCGGGTTCGTGTTGCTTTACCGGATGCGCCTCCTGTCATGACGCTGGGGGCTACCGTGACCGGGCGCCTTGTTTTGAGTGGCAAGCCCCTGGTCATCCTGCCAGCCTCTGCATTGACCAGTGACGGTGGTACGCCTGCTGTATATGTCGTCCAGCCCACCACGCATGAGCTGGTGCGCAAACCAGTCGTGGTTGCGCGTTACACGGCTGGCCAGGCAATCATCGAATCCGGGCTAACGGAAGGTGAGGCGGTTGTAACCGCAGGGGTGAGCAAACTCAGACTTGGTCAGAAAGTCTCGTATGACGCAGAGCAGGTGATGAAATGAGCTCGAAGCCAAAACTCGATAAAGAGCGGGCCGGCTTCAACCTCTCGGCGTGGTCGATCGGTCAAAAGCCTCTGATGTTTTTCCTGATGCTCATTACGCTCGTTGGCGGAATGATCAGCTATGAAAACCTGAGTCGAAACGAAGATCCTGCATTTACCATCAAAACCATGGTGGTCGCTGCGCGCTGGCCCGGCGCGAACATTGAAGACACGACCAATCTGCTGACTGATCGGCTGGAAAAGAAACTGGAAGAGATACCCTATCTCGACCGACTCGATAGCTACACCCGTCCAGGCGAAACCGTCATCATGGTCAACCTGCGCGATGATGCTCCGTCGCGGATCGTCCCTGATGCGTGGTACCAGGTTCGCAAGAAAATGGCAGATATCGGCGCAACGCTTCCGGCGGGTGTTCAAGGGCCATTTTTTGACGACGAGTTTGGCGATACCTATGGCCAGATTTTCGGCTTTACCGGCGAAGGTTTTTCCGACCGGGAGCTGCGTGACTACCTTGAGGGTGTGCGTGCGGAGCTACTGCGCCTTCCCAGCATTGGCAAGGTGCAACTGCTCGGTGTGCAAGAGGAGCAGATCGTCGTGGAATTTTCACCTGCCAGGCTTGCGGCTTTTGGCTTGGACGAAGAGGCGATCCTGCACGCGCTGAAGGCGCAAAACGCTGTCATTCCTTCCGGAACGGTACGGTTGCCTGATGACAAGATCGCTCTGCGAGTCAGCGGAGGGTTTGCCTCCGAGGAAAGTTTGCGCAGTTTGACGTTGCGAGCTGACAACCGGTTTGTGCCACTGACCGAGCTTGTCGATATCCGGAGAATCCCGGCCGACCCGCCAGCGCCATTGTTCCGGGTGAACGGCGAAAAAGCGCTCGGCCTTGCCGTTTCGATGGCCGCGGGCGGCAACCTCCTGGAGTTTGGAGAGGCGGTGCGGGCCCGTATGAATGAGGTCGGAGCGACCCTTCCCTACGGTATCGAAATGGCGCAGGTAGCCGACCAGTCTACTGTCGTGAAGCAGGCGGTTAGCGGGTTTTTGACGGTGTTGGCTGAGGCAGTTGCGATCGTCCTGGCAGTGTCGTTTTTGTCACTCGGTGTGCGTGCCGGCCTGGTTGTGAGTATTTCGATCCCGTTCGTGTTGGCGCTGACGTTCATCGGCATGGAGATCATGGATATCGGTCTTCAGCGAATATCTCTGGGCGCGTTGATTATTGCGTTGGGGCTGCTTGTTGATGACGCGATGATACCGTCGAGGCCATGGTCGGGAAACTGGAAGAAGGCTGGAGCCTGTCGCGGGCGGCGAGCTTTGCCTACGAATCAACAGCGTTTCCAATGTTGACGGGTACGCTCGTCATGATTGCCGGGTTCATTCCAGTTGGCTTCGCGGCTTCAAGTGCCGGCGAATACTGCTACTCGATGTTCATGGTGGTATTGATTTCATTATCAGCATCCTGGGTGGTAGCGGTTCTGTTTTCACCCTTGCTTGGCACCATGATTCTCCCTAAGGCTCTGCCGCAGCATGAGCATGGCGGAGGTAGACTCATGGGCGCCTACCGGCGTGCCTTGGGCTGGGTTCTGCAGCATCGCGCAATAACGCTCGGCGCTGCAGTCACGGCTTTTGTCGCCTCCCTCGGCGCTGCATCTTATCTTGAGCAGCAGTTCTTTCCGCCCTCGGACAGGCCAGAGCTGCTGGTAAGCCTGACGCTGCCGCAAAATGCTTCCCTGGATGCGACGGAGCGCGAAGCGGCAAAACTCGAGAAATTGCTTAAAGCTGACCCTGCTGTCGAGCGTTTTTCCACCTATATCGGCTCTGGCGCTATCCGCTTCTATCTGCCCATGGAAGTTTTGCTGCAGAACGAGAACATCACTCAAACCGTCGTGATCGCCAAAGGGGTCAAAGAACGGGATGCCCTGCAGGCGCGCCTGGCTGAGAGTTTCAAAACAGAGTTTTCCGGCCTCATCGCGCGCGCGACTCCGCTTGAGTTGGGCCCGCCGGTGGGCTGGCCGTTGAAGTACCGCGTCACCGGCCCGGATCAGGCCACGGTCCGTGATCTGGCGTCGCGCCTGGCCAACATTTTATCTGCCAACACCGACACCCGTGAGGTCCATCTTCTATCAGGCGAGCCGCAAAGAAGCGTCCTGGTCAAGGTTGACCAGACCCAGGCACGAGCATTGGGCCTGTCTTCAGAGGACGTTGCCAGTGCCTTGGCGACGATTTTCTCAGGTTCTGCGGTGACCAGTGTGCGTGACAAGGACCGTCTTGTGGACGTGATCGTACGGGCGCAAAGCGGTGAGCGGACCGACCTTGCGACCCTCGCGAACCTGCAGATACGTACACCTCAAGGCCATACCATTCCCTTGAGCCAGATTGCTGTCCTCAGCTATGGCGTCGAAGACCCGATCATCTGGAGACGGCAGCGTCTTCCTCTGATCACTGTACAAGGGGATGTTCGCGAAGGGCTCGAGGCTGCAACGGTTGTGCAGGCACTGGCGCCAGCGGTAGCGGATTTTGCTGCGCAGCTACCCAAGGGCTACAACATCGCGACAGGCGGAGCAGTCGAGGAGGCTGCGAAAGGCAGTGCGTCACTGGCTGCTGTTCTGCCTATTACGGCGTTGGTGATGTGCGTGCTGTTGATGGTGCAGTTGCGTAGTTTCTCGCGGATGTTCCTGGCGCTGGCGATGGCGCCGTTCGGCTTGATCGGTGTGGTCATGGCGATGTTGCCGACCGGGACACCTATGGGGTTCGTCGCACAGCTTGGTGTAATTGCACTTGTCGGTATGATCGTCCGCAATGCCGTTATCCTGATCGAAGAAGTGGATATCAACATCAGTAGCGGCCAGTCGCCGCGTGAGGCTATCACGCATGCCGCCATTCACCGGGCGCGCCCCATTGTGTTGACGGCTTGTGCGGCAATTCTCGGGATGATTCCAATCGCGCCTCAGATTTTCTGGGGGCCCATGGCTTTTGCGGTCATCGGCGGGCTTGCCGTTGCCACGATCATTACGTTGACCGTTCTACCCAGTGCCTTGTTGCTTTTGCTGCAATGGGAACACCGAAATGTTCAACCTCGACACGCGGAACATCCAGAGGTGTCGCAAGAGCACAACTAGGGTCGGCGAACTGGCCATCTGAACGAGCTGGCATCCAGCCCCCAAAGCTACTGGCGCCGATAACATCGATAACCAAGGTTCAACCTTGGTTATCGTGTTCTACGGGCCGTTGCCGGTTTCGCGTCGCTTTATCGCGTGTTGCCACCTGATGCTTCTTTGGCGGCTTGCAGAACGATGGTGTCAAACCATTTCTCCATGAAGGCGTCATTTTCGAACCACTGACATAGCGCAAATGCCGTTGCGGGAAAGCCGGAGATGGAACGCTGTTGCCTGATGTTCGTGATGGTCATTCTCGGGCCACCGCTTTTGATGGTGACGACATCGCCTCTAAACAGGTTATTCATCCATTACCTCTATTGTGTTTGCAGTGCTCTGTAGGCGGCTCGCCTTGGAGGAAAGCCGGTGATCAACTCGCGACCCATGCCGAGAGGCGGTGCAACGTGGCACCGCCGCGATCAGATATGCATGTTCTTTTTGGCTCTAATGAGACATTATTGACTCATTAGTGATTCGAAGATATCATTCGGGTCGTTTTCAATCAAGGCTGTGGTGAATGATGGGCAAGATACATACGATAGGGATGGGTGGGCTGCTGGCTGTTGCGGTGGCGTTGGCCGGTTGCGGAGCGGGTGAGGAGCCACAGGCCGCCTCCGCAGCGGTTGTGCCCGTGGAGACCGTGACGGTGACGACCGAACAGTTGGCGCTGGCCTCGACGCTGCCTGGCCGGGTCGAGCCAATGCGGGTAGCCGAGGTGCGTGCCCGTGTGGCCGGTATCGTCTTGCACAAGCGCTTTGAAGAAGGTGCCGATGTCAAGGCCGGCGACGTGCTGTTCCAGATCGACCCCGAGCCATTCAAGGTGGCACTGGCGCGCGCCGAAGGCGACCTGGCGCGTGCTCAGGCGGTACAGCAAGAGGCTCAGGGGCGGGTCAAGCGTTACGAGCCCCTGGTCAAGATCGAAGCTGTCAGCCAGCAAGATTTCGATAGCGCCACCGCCGAGCTGCGCAGTGCCCAGGCCGCTGTGCGTACGGCACAGGCCGACGTGCAGTCCGCACGCCTGAATCTTGGTTATGCCACGGTAACCGCGCCCATTTCCGGCCGCATCGGTCGTGCCCTGACCACCGAAGGTGCGCTGGTCGGGCAGGGCGACGC
This sequence comes from Pseudomonas sp. B19(2017), assembly GCF_002113165.1. Classification (NCBI taxonomy): domain Bacteria; kingdom Pseudomonadati; phylum Pseudomonadota; class Gammaproteobacteria; order Pseudomonadales; family Pseudomonadaceae; genus Pseudomonas; species Pseudomonas sp. B19(2017). The sequence goes on along the minus strand of NZ_NEJR01000020.1, from coordinate 108,343 downwards.
CACGTTGATGGCACGCATCCAGCAGCTCGATCCGATCTACGTCGACTTCACCCAGTCTGCCGCCGATGCCCTGCGTCTGCGTCAGGCGTTCACGGAAGGTGCCCTGACAGGCGGCGAAGACAAGGCCCTGAGCGCCCAGGTCGAAGGCACCGACTACCAGCGCCAGGGCGCGCTGATGTTCACCGACGTGGCGGTCGACCGTGGCACCGGTCAGGTCACCTTGCGCGGGCGCTTCGACAACCGCGACGGCATCCTCCTGCCTGGCATGTATGTGCGTGTGCGCACCCCACAGGGTACCGACCAGCAGGCCATCCTCGTGCCGCAACGGGCGGTGCAGCGTGGCAGCGACGGCATGGCACGGGTGATGGTCGTGGGGACCGACAACCTGGCCGAGGTACGCAGCGTGCGTACCGGCGTGATGCAAGGCTCGCGCTGGCAGATCAGCGAAGGCCTGCGTGCCGGTGACCAGGTCATTGTCGGCAGCCCGGCCGGATTGGCCCCTGGCATGCCCGTGGCGCCGGCTCAGGCGCAACAGGCCGCGGCGCACTAAGGCGAGGTTAGCGAGATGTCCAAGTTCTTCATCAATCGGCCGAATTTCGCCTGGGTCGTGGCGTTGTTCATTTCCCTGGCCGGTTTGCTGGTGATCCCGGCGCTGCCGGTGGCCCAGTATCCCAGCGTGGCGCCGCCACAAATTTCCATCACCGCCACCTACCCGGGTGCTTCGGCCAAGGTGCTGGTGGAGTCAGTGACCAGCATCATCGAGGAGTCGCTCAACGGCGCCAAGGGCCTGCTGTACTACGAGTCCACCAACAACTCCAACGGTGTCGCCGAGGTGATGGTGACTTTCCAGCCCGGTACCCTGCCGGATATGGCCCAGGTCGATGTGCAGAACCGCCTGAAGAAGGCCGAGGCACGCATGCCCCAGGCTGTGCTGACCCAGGGGCTCAAGGTGGAGCAGGCCAGTTCGGGCTTCCTGCTGATGTATGCCCTGACCAGTGCGACAGGTGGGCGCGACAATGTAACCGCGTTGTCAGATTATGCGGCGCGTAACATCAACAACGAACTGCTACGCGTACCCGGTGTGGGCAAGCTGCAGTTCTTCGCTTCCGAAGCGGCCATGCGCGTCTGGGTCGACCCGCAGAAACTTGTGGGCTACGGCCTTTCGATCGACGACATCAGCAATGCCATCCGTGGTCAGAACGTCCAGGTACCGGCTGGCAGCTTCGGCAGTACGCCGGGCGCCAGCGAACAGGAACTGACCGCGACCTTGGCCGTGCAAGGTACCCTGGAAACTCCGGAAGCGTTCGCCGCTATCGTCCTGCGTGCCAATCCGGACGGTTCCAGCGTACGCCTGGGCGATGTCGCGCGCATGGCCATCGGCAGCGAGAACTACAACCTGTCTGCGCGCCTGGATGGTAAACCGGCAGTGGTAGCAGCAGTGCAACTGGCGCCCGGGGCCAACGCCATCCAGACCGCGACGCTGGTCAAGGAACGCCTGGCGGAGCTTGCGCAGTTCTTCCCCGAGGGCGTCGAGTATTCGGTGCCCTACGACACCTCGCGCTTCGTCGACGTGGCCATCGAGAAGGTGATCCACACCTTGATCGAAGCCATGGTGCTGGTGTTCCTTGTGATGTTCCTGTTCCTGCAGAACGTGCGCTACACCCTGATCCCGTCGATCGTGGTGCCGGTGTGCCTGCTCGGCACGCTGATGATCATGAAACTGCTCGGTTTCTCGGTGAACATGATGACCATGTTCGGCATGGTGCTGGCTATCGGCATCCTGGTGGACGACGCTATCGTGGTTGTGGAGAACGTAGAGCGCCTGATGGCCGAGGAAGGGTTGTCGCCGGTAGACGCAACCATCAAGGCGATGGGGCAGGTGTCCGGGGCGATCATCGGTATCACCATGGTACTGGCGGCGGTGTTCCTGCCGCTGGCATTCATGTCCGGGTCGGTGGGGGTGATCTATCAGCAGTTCTCGGTGTCGCTGGCGGTGTCGATCCTGTTCTCTGGCTTCCTGGCCCTGACCTTCACCCCGGCGTTGTGCGCCACGCTGCTCAAGCCGATCGCACACGGGCATCATGAAAAAGGCGGTTTCTTTGGGGCGTTCAACCGCACATTCGCCCGCATGACCGAACGTTACTCGGTAATGAACAGTGCCCTGGTAGCGAGTGCCGGGCGTTGGATGCTGGCCTATGTCGGCATCCTGGTGGTCCTGGGTTACTCCTATGTACGAGTACCGGAGGCTTTTGTCCCCGCCGAGGACCTGGGTTACGGCATTGTCGACGTGCAGTTGCCGCCGGGCGCCAGCCGGGTGCGTACTGATCACACTGCCGAGGCACTGGAAGCTTTCCTGATGTCCCGGGAGGCTGTCGCCAATACCATTGTCGTGACTGGTTTCAGCTTCTCGGGCCAGGGCGAGAATGCCGCGTTGGCGTTCCCGACCTACAAGGACTGGTCATTGCGTGGCAAGGAGCAATCCGCAGCAGCTGAAACTGCCGTGGTCAATGAGCAGTTCGCCGCCAACGGCGACGGGGCCATTACCGCGGTCATGCCGCCGCCGATCGACGGCCTGGGCAACTCCGGTGGTTTCGCCCTGCGCCTGATGGACCGTGGCGGCCTGGGGCGCGAGGCATTGCTGGCTGCCCGCGACCAACTGCTGGCCCGCGCCAATGAAAACCCGGTGATTCTCTACGCAATGATGGAAGGCCTGGCCGAGGCGCCGCAGTTGCGCGTGCAGATCGACCGCGAGAAGGCCCGCGCCCTGGGTGTGGACTTCGAGTCGATCAACAACACCCTGGCCACCGCCTTTGGCTCTGCAGTGATCAACGATTTCAGCAACGCCGGGCGCCAGCAGCGCGTGGTGGTGCAGGCCGAGCAGGGCGCGCGCATGACCCCGGAAAGCGTGCTGCGCCTGTATGCACCCAACGCCCAGGGCGAGCAGGTGCCGTTCAGTGCCTTCGTCACCACCCAGTGGGAAGAAGGGCCGGTGCAACTGGTGCGCTACAACGGCTACCCGTCTATTCGTATCGCTGGCGACGCGTCGCCAGGCCACAGTACCGGCCAGGCCATGGCCGAGATGGAGCGCCTGGTCGGTGAGCTGCCGCCGGGGATCGGCTACGCCTGGACCGGCCTGTCGTACCAGGAGAAGGTCTCCAGCGGCCAGGCCGCCGGCCTGTTTGCCCTCGCCATCCTGGTAGTGTTCCTGCTGCTGGTAGCGTTGTACGAGAGTTGGGCGATCCCGCTGACGGTGATGCTGATCGTGCCGATCGGTGCGCTGGGCGCGGTGTGGGCGGTACTGCTCACCGGCTTGCCCAACGATGTGTACTTCAAGGTCGGCTTGATCACCATCATCGGCCTGGCGGCGAAGAACGCGATTCTGATCGTCGAATTCGCCAAGGAACTGTGGGAAAAGGGCTACAGCTTGAGCGACGCTGCCATCGAGGCTGCGCGCCTGCGCTTCCGCCCGATCGTGATGACCTCCATGGCCTTCATCCTCGGCGTGGTGCCGCTGGCCATCGCCACCGGCGCTGGCGCGGCCAGCCAGCGCGCCATTGGTACCGGAGTGATCGGCGGCATGCTCAGCGCAACCTTGCTGGGCGTGGTGTTCGTGCCGATCTGTTTCGTCTGGGTGCTGAAGCTGCTCAAACGCAAGCCGGCCCCCATGCAACACGCTGTCGAGGTGGTGAAGTAATGGTCATTGGTAAACTTGCATTTCCATTCGCACTGGCCTGTGCCCTGATCGGCTGCTCGCTCGCGCCGACCTACCAGCGCCCCGAGGCACCGGTGCCGGCGCAGTGGGGCAATGCCACCGGGCCGCAGGGCCAGGCGGTTGGGCAGCTGGACTGGCAGGCGTTCATCCTTGACCCTACGCTGCGCCAGCTAGTCGGCACCGCACTGGGCAACAACCGCTCCCTACGCCAGGCCCTGCTCGATATCGAGCAGGCCCGTGCGTTATACGGCATCCGTCGTGCCGATCGCGTGCCGGGGCTGAACGCCGGCGCTTCGGGCAATCGCCAGCACTTGCCGTCGGACCTCTCCAGCGATGGCCGCGAAGGCGTCTACAGTACTTATCAGGTAGGGCTATCGCTGCCGGAGTACGAAATCGACTTGTTCGGCCGCGTGAAAAGCCTGAGCGACGCAGCGCTCGAGCAGTATCTGGCAACCGAGGAAGTCAGCCGGGCTGCGCACATTGCCCTGATTGCCGAAGTCAGCCAGGCTTACCTGACCCTCGATGGCGCCGAGCGTCGCCTGACGCTGACCCGCCAGACCCTGGGCAGTCGCGAAGACTCCCTGGCCCTGGTAGACCAGCGCCGAACCGTGGGCACCGCGACGGCGCTGGATCACCAAGAAGCACTGGGGCTGGTCGAGCAGTCGCGAGCGGAGCTGGAGTCCGTCCTGCGAGAGCAGCAGCAGGCTTACAACGCCTTGGTACTTCTGCTCGGTAGCGCCAGCGCGGCCAAGGTGATCCCTGCCGAACGCCCCGAGGTTCCGATGCTGCTGCAGGACATCGCCCCGGGTGCACCATCGGCACTGATCGAGCGGCGTCCGGACATTCTTGCCGCCGAGCATCGCCTGCGGGCGCGTAACGCCGATATCGGCGCGGCACGGGCGGCGTTCTTTCCACGGATCAGCCTGACCGGCAGCTTCGGTACCTCCAGCGCGCAGATGTCCGGGTTGTTCGAGGGTGGCTCGCGCAGTTGGGGCTTCATGCCGCAACTGACATTGCCGCTGTTCGACGCCGGGCGCAACAAGGCTGCCCTGAGCCTGGCCGAGGCGCGCAAGGATTCGGCGGTTGCAGCTTACGAAGGCACGATCCAGACCGCCTTCCGGGAAGTGGCCGATGCACTGGCCGCCAGCGATACATTGCGGCGTGAGGAGATTGCACGCAAAGCGTTGGCCGACACCAGCCGGGCGAGTCTGGCACTGGCGAAGGCTCGCTACGAGGGTGGTGTGGACAGCCATCTGCGGTATCTCGATGCGCAGCGCAACACCTACCTGAACGAAGCGGCTGCTATCGATGCGAGTATCGAGCGGCAAAAATCGCTCGTCGACCTGTTCCGCGCCCTTGGTGGTGGCTGGCCTGCGCGGGGATAGCTCATCGATCCTTTGGTTGGTCTGGCCAACCGCTTTTGCCCCTGAGTGATCAGGGGCTTTTTTTATCTGGGCATCGGTAAACTAGCGAGCTGCCGCCACGGCGCCATTGAGGAACAGATTCTCGAGCGTCAATGCAGATGTCGCACTGGCCGCGCGACCGCGGCGTTCGGCATCGACAATTCCGTAGACCAGGCTCAGGAACATCTCGGTGAATACAGCAGCGCTGATATCGATGCGGAAAAACCCGGCCTTCTGACCACGCAGGAAGTAGTCGTCCAGAGCGTCGGCATAGGCCCGCCAACCCTGGTTGGCTTCACTGCCGTCAAAGGTGTCCGGGCGGTACTGGAAGAGCAGGAACACCATCATTTCGCGATGCTTGAGATGCTCGGCGATCAACAGGCGCAATGCCGCCAGCGGTTCACTGTTTTCAAGATCGGCATCGGCGATCACTTCACGCAGAACCTGCTCACCGTAACCTTCCAGCAAGCTGACCAGATTGTCTCGAGTCCCACAAAAGCGATGCAGGGTCGCCTTGCTGACGCCAGCCGTTTCGGCCAGCTCTTTTAGCGTGGCTCTGGGGTGGATCACGATTGCTGCAGCGAGTGCCTTTAGCAGTCGTTCGTCGGTTGCTGAGAGGTTCATGAAAGCGTCTCTGTTGTTTGATTTTGATCATTGTGCAGCAATTGAATCAAAATCGCACCATTTGAGCTATTTTAGGGTCATGTGTGACTGGGTCATAACCTCTCAAAATACGAGTGGATTACAGTGGACGCACCGGGGCGGGGCTGGTGCAGAACGTGCAATCCCTCACCATTTGCGCAACTTATGCTTTGGGCTCGTCCCAGTCGCTACGTGTTGCGGCAGTCAGCGCATCCCAGTCATCAGGAGGGTTGCCGCGTCCCAACATCCTCTCGAATACGGCGTAGGGGTCGGATTTGCTGCCTGCGGACCTTAGGGTATTTTCGTCGTTGACCCATGCATAGACGATGACCTTGGATCTTGAGTCGTAGCGAAAGAACAGCCGAAAGCGCCTACCGATCTTTGCCCGCCGCCAATGTCGGTAGGCGGTGCCCAGCGTGTTGCCTTGGCGGAACTCATCACGGCCCGGATCGGCAGGCACAGCCTCCATGATCAGATGGCTCAATGCCCGAAACAGCTTGACGTTGGCGTTGCTCTCAAAACTTTGCGGGTCGTTCTGCTCGGCCCGGGCGGCGGCTTCTTGCAATTTGCGTAGCTGTAAAGTCACACCTTCATGGAACAACAGTGTCCAGCCATGTCGCAGCATCAGATCGCGACCTCACCATCGATATCTTCGTCCAGGTTAACAGGGTGGTTTGCGTTGGCGAGCAGGGTTTGCGCCAAGTCTTCCGGCAGGGTGGTGAGGTTGCGGCCGCTTCGAATATCAGCTTCCAGCAAACTTAGGAACGCACCGATGGCAGGGTCTTCGTGGGTGGTTTCTACGCGGCTGACCACGATTTCGCCCCCGCGTACGTCGAATGCGATCTTGCCACCAGTGTCAATGCCCAAAAGCTGGCGAACGGATTTGGGCAGTGTGACCTGCCCCTTTGAGGTTAGCGTTGCGATTTCGTGGATGGCAGGCATGTGTGTTCTCCCGGATGTATTGATTGAATGGTAAGGAAAAATCCTTACCAGATCAATCCTGGTTTTCTGCTGATCAACCATAGGCGGTGAGGACGCTCAATAATGCCGCAAGATGAGTTACACCACTTCCAGAGACACCATCCTCCATGGTCTATGAAAGCCAGAAATGATCAGCTAAATAGCCTGCCCAACGAGAACTAAAGACTCTCAGGATCCCCGAAGAACATCTGTATCCGCGACCGCAACCACCGTTCTGCCGGGTCATTGTCCTGCGCCCCGCGCCAAGCCATATGGAGTTCGAAACTACGTACCTCCAGCGGCAGGTCCTCGGCCCGCAACCCACCCGCTGCGGTCAGCGCCTGCGCCGTGTAGTCCGGCACCGTAGCGACAATATCGGTGCCCGCCAGCAAGCTCCCCAGCCCATTGAACTGCGGCACCGCCAGCACTACATGGCGCTTGCGGCCGATCGCCTCCAGCGCCTCGTCGATGAACCCCGACAGGTCCCCGGCAAACGAAACCAGTGCGTGCGGGCGGGCGCAGAAGTCGTCCAGGGTGATAGTGCCGGGCACGCTGTCGGCACGCAGCAGTTTCGGCATGCTGCGGCGTAGCACCTTGCGCTTGGCGTTGGCTGGCAGTTCACTGGTGTAGCTGACCCCTACCGAGATCTCGCCCGAGGCCAGCAGTGTCGGCATCAGCAGGTAATTGACCCGGCGCACCACCAGGACGATACCTGGCGCTTCGGCGCGGATGCGCTTGAGCAACTGCGGCAGCAGGGCAAATTCGGCGTCGTCCGACAGGCCGATACGGAACACCGCATTGCTGGTGGCCGGGTCGAATTCGGCGGCGCGGCTGACAGCGGTGGAAATCGAGTCCAGCGCCGGGGACAGCAGGGCGAAGATTTCGTGGGCCCGGGCCGAAGGCTCCATGCTGCGACCGGTGCGCACGAACAGCGGGTCGTCGAACAGGCTGCGCAGACGCGACAGGGCGGCGCTGATGGCGGGCTGGCCAAGGAACAGTTTTTCCGCGGCGCGGGTCACGCTGCGCTCGTGCATCAGCGTTTCGAACACGATCAGCAGGTTGAGGTCTACACGACGCAGGTCGTTTCGATTCATCGGGTGCGCTTCGCCTAAGGTTGGGCAGAGGTGAATCTTAAGGCCAAAGGCTGGTACCCTGCACGGGTTTAAAGGGACCAATCGCATGGAAAGTCAGGTGCCCAATCGATGACAGGCATGTCGACTATTAATAGCCACTGATGGTCTAACCGGCAAAGCCCGGATAAAGTCAGTGGTAATTAGAGGTTCACAAAGGCGAGGTATGCGATGTCCCGCATGATCCGTTTCCACAAGTTCGGCGCTGCCGATGTGCTCCGTTGCGAGGAGCAGGCCGAACCGTCACCCGCTGCCGACGAGGTGCAGGTTCGCGTCGAGGCGGTTGGCGTCAGCTGGTATGACGTGCTCTGGCGCCAGAACCTGGCACCGTCCCAGGCACGCCTGCCGGCGGGGATCGGGCACGAGATGGCCGGGGTGGTGACCGCGGTCGGCGAAGGGGTTGAAGATATTGCCGTGGGCGACCGGGTTGCCAGCTTCCCGGCTACCAGTGCCAACGACCACCCCGTGTATGGCGATGTCATCGTGCTGCCGCGTACGGCCATTACCCGCTATCCGGATGTGCTCACCCCGATCGAGGCCAGCGTGCATTATACGCCGCTGCTGATCGCCTATTTCGCCTACGTCGACCTGGCGCGGGGCAAGGCCGGGCAGACCGCGCTGGTTACCGATGCCAGCCACTGCGCGGGCCCTGCCTTCGTGCAACTGGGCAAGGCCCTGGGGCTGAAGGTGTTCGCCGCCACCAAGGAGGCGGAGCAGCGGGAGTACCTGCTGGGCCTGGGCGCCGACAAGGTGATTGTCACCGAAGAGCAGGACCTGCTGCTGCAGATTGGCAAGTACACCGATGGCCGCGGCGTGGACATGGTCCTCGATGGCATGGGCGGGCCGCAGATGTCGCTGCTGGGCGATGTGCTGGCACCGCGTGGCAGCCTGGTGCTGTATGGCCTGCAAGGCGGCAATCAGACGCCGTTCCCGGCCTGTGCGGCGTTTCAGAAGAACATTCAGTTCTATGTGCATTGCATTGGTAACTTCACCGGCAAGCCGGAGCTGGGTATCAGCCAGGACCAGGTGGCGCTGCAGCGCGCCCTGCGCGACATCAACCAGTTCACCGCCGACCAGTTGCTGACACCGCAAATCATCAAGGTATATCCGTTCGAGCAGGTGGTAGAGGCACATCGTTACATGGACCAATGCCCGTGTGGCGGGCGTGTGGTGCTGGACATGGCTAAACACTGATGGCTGTTTGCATTATCGGAAAACCCGGGCAGAGTCCCGGGTTTTTTCTGCCGGTAAGGTTTGGTTGATACTCAAAAAGAAGAATGGTCCTACAATAAAAAGTGAAGTGGACTACATTTAGCGCGACCACTCAGCGGTTCGAGGAAATATTTAGGCAAATTTTTTTGTTTGAACTCTCTTTGCCAGGCGGTCAATGTGTTTTTTCACTTTGACTGAATGGTTTTTTTACCCTGATCTGTATCTTCTATTCACCTTGCATCCCTCGATAATGGCTCAATGATGGTTCGCGCAAGGAGCGTGGAATGAGCATGGCTATGCCCGGGTCAGGGCGGTATGGGGCAGCGACAGGGCGTCGCCGCGACGCATTTTTCTCGATGGCATGGCGACAGTGACTGGTTACGTCATTACTTCCATTTGGTTGTAGGGAATATCTGCGGGCCAAGTTCAAGGCATGTTGACGCAGAGGTCTTGTGTTCACGTGCGCTGGCTGCGAGAAGTTGATGAGGTGATTACGTGACTGTTATTCACGACCAGGCAATGCACTATATCTACCAGCAAGTACTCGAGCGCTTGCTCAGCCATATGTCACAAGCGCAGCGGGCTTCCTTGCAGTTGCTGATACAACGGCTGCTGGTTGCTGCCGGCGGGCCCGAGTACATCGGCACTTTTCGCTTGCTGGTGCTGCAAGGCAACGATCGCTACAGCACCCGGCTGCTGGCCATGTTGCGTGCCGCGCAACTGAGTATCGCCTTGCGTGCGCCGGTAACCTTCCAGCTGAGGGTGCTGGTGGTCAGCCTGCCCGTGCCTGGCAGCGTCACACTCGAAGGCCATGAGCGCAGCTTCAGTGCGCTGTTCATGCAGGATGACCCGCGGGTACAGTTGCAGATGGTCGAGGGGCGTGAAGTGGTGCCGTTCAGTCGGCACCCGGCTGCCGCGCCCGAGCGCTGGCTGTTGGCGAAGGACGCCATGCTGGTATTCGGTCATCTGGTCGACGCCAGGCCCGAAGCACTGCTCGGTAGCCGCCTGCACCTGGAACTGGCGGGTGCCCTGGGTTCCGCGCTGCAGGCACAGGCACCGGCGGATGTATTGATCACCGCCATCCCCGCGCGCCAGCGGCGCCGGTACCTGGCCTGGGCCCGACGCAGTCTGCGCCTTGCAGGGGAGGGTGGTCCGCATGTCGTGCATCAATGCCTGGCGGCGCTGGCCCACGGGCTGAGTCGGCTGAACGGTAGCGTCGGGGTTCCGGTGCCCCCCCTGGCGGGGACGATATCGGCGGCTGTGGTGCAGGGTACGCCGGTGCGGGTAATTACCATTGATGACTTGCTACCGCCGTTGCTCGAAGAGCAGCAGCTCGACGCCATGCTCGGTTGTTGCTTCGAGGCTGCCCAGGATGCCTTGCCATTGGCCGCGTTCGTAGAACCGTTGGCCGCGGCGCAGTTGCACGAACTGCACGCACGTAGTCTGGCGCCACAGGCCAGTCGCCCGGCATTGCGGCTGGCAGGTCAGCCGGAGGGCATCAAGCGGCGTGATGTATATCAGTTGCAGTTCGGCAAGGCCTACGGCATCACCCAGATCCAACAGGTGTGTCTGCTGTTCAGCCCATTCGCCAGGCAGGGGAAAAACCTCGAGCGCTTCCTGCAGTGCCGGCATGCCGACATGTTGGTGGCGCTACCTTACCTGCATCGGGCCTTGCAGGGTAAACCCTGCCCTGATGCAGTGAAGAACTGGTTGGTGAACACCAGTGGTCTGCCGCTGAGCCAACTGCGAATGATCTATGACGGGCGCCTGCCGCTAAGCGCCTGGCGCCTGATGAGCCACCTGGCCCGTCGCGATATACAGCTGCGGTTGCTGCCACGGCAGGCGTCGGATCGGCGGCGTGGTCATGCAGGGCTGCCTTGATGGAGCCATCTGGTCCTGGCGAATTCGCCTATCGCAAGGTCTATCGCTACCTGGAAGCCTTGATCGACCAGGCACCAGGCAGCGCCACATGCCGTTTACCCTCGTTGCGCGCGTTGTCCCGGCGGCTGAGGGTGTCATTGGCCACCGTGCAGAGCGCCTACAGCCTGTTGGAGGAAGAGGGCCGTGTGCAGTGCCTGCCGAGGTCGGGCTATTTCGTACAGGGCGCTGCCAAGGGGGATGCTGTGGCCACGCCCCGTCAGGCACCCTTGCCGGCACAGCCGATGCTGGAGCGGGCCCTGTTCACCCACGAACGGCGCCTTGCACGTCAGCGCTCGCACGGTGTTGCCCCGTGGGACACGCCGGGCAGCGACCGTCTGCGCAATGCCGTCGCCGAGCGCTATACCCGTTCCTCCAACCAGTATTGGCGTGCCGAGGACGTTCAGCTCGCCCCGGATGTGCAGGCGTTGCTGGAGACGTTACTGGCGGCGCTGGACCTGAAGGGGGGAACCGTGGTGGTGCACTCGCCCTGTTGCTGGCAGGTGTTGCGCGCATTGGCACGTGCCGGCATGCGTGTGCTGGAGGTGCCACTGGATTCCCGCGGCAACCCGGATGTGCGCGCCCTGGCCCGGCTGCTGGGCAGTGAGCCGGTGTGCATGGTGGTCATGCCGTCGTGCCTTGGCATGCCGCAGGGCCGGCTGGTGTCACGGCACTACCAGCAGCAGCTTGGCCAGTTGCTTGGCCAGCATCCTGTATGGTTGCTGGAGAACGATCTGGACAGTGAGCACTGTTACAGCGGGCCGCCGAATACACGCCTGCGCGACTGGGTCGACCCGCGCTGGCTATTGGTGATAGGGACGTTCGATGCAGCAGTGGGGGGCGAAGCGCCCTATGCCTACCTGCTGGGCCATGATGCGTTGCTGGCCAGGGCGTTCACTGAGCGTGCATTTCGGCTTGCGCCGCTGCGCCTGCAAGCGCTGGCGCACATGCTGGGCAAAGGTGAGATCGAGGCGCAACTGGTGCGGTTGCGCACAGACCTGCAAAAGCGCATGCAATGCCTGGCGCGTGCGCTGCAGCAGCAGTTCGGCCAGCGGGTGGCGTTAGAAATGCCGGAGGGTGGACGGACACTGTGGGTGCGCTTTCACCAGCCGCCGCCGTGGCAGGATATTGCCGAAGCACTGGCTGGTTCAGCACTGCATGCAATGCCGGGCGAGCAGTTCAGCGTGCAGCTGCGCTACCGGCATTACCTGGCGTTGGCGTGGCTGGGTGATCACCCGGGGGAGTTGCAACAGGCGGTAGGGCGCCTGGCCCAGGCGCTGGAACTGCGCTGCGGCCGGCCCGCCGGGGTTACACCCTGAGCCGCCGGGGTTGCTTGGGCTGCGCTGTCGCCCAGGGAGCAATGTCCAAGCGTGTGTCGCATACCCTGTGGGAGCGGGCGTGACCGCGAAGCGTACAACACGGTGCATGGCACCGGCTTCGCCGGTGTTCGCGGGCACGCCCGCTCCCACAGGCCCCACTGAATCAATGATTCGTGTGTTGTTCCATGCGTGCCTCCTGTCAACAATTCGCTTGCTCCTGCCCCTGCCGCAAGCGGGTACTGACCAGCGCGGCCACCACCAGCAACGCGGCAATCATCCACAAGCCATTACGGGTGCTGCCGGTGGTCTGCTCGATCAGGCCCATCACCGATGGCCCGACGAAACCGCCAAACAGGCCGCAGGTGGTGACAAAGGCCAACCCGGCCGCCAAGGCACTGCCGCACAGGCGGCTGGAGGGTAAGACGAAAATGATCGACTGCACCACGAACAGCATCAGGGCGGTCAGTGAAAACCCGATCAGGCCGATGAACGAGTTGGCCAGCGACGCCAGCAGCAGCCCGGCCGCCATGGTCAGCAGGCCGCAGAAGAGCAGGGTGCGGCACCGGCGTGGCGAGGTGGCCAGGCGCGGGAAGGTGGCGGCGCCGATGGCGGCGGCAATCCACGGTACCGCGGTCAGCAGGCCGACCTGGAAAGGCGACAGCGCGCCATAGGTAGTGATGATGCCCGGCAGGAAGAAAATCACCGTGTAGATGGTAATCTGGTGCACGAAGTACACCACGATTGCCAGCCAGATCTGCCGGTCGCGGAGCATCTGCCCCAGCTTGCTCTGCTGCGGTGCGGCGGCCCGTTCGGCGGCCAGGCGGCGCTCGATGTCCTCGGCGTCGGCGGCCGATAGCCAGGGGGCCGAGGCCGGCCCGTCAGGCAGTTTCTTCCACACCGTATAGGCCAGCGCCACGGCGGGCAGGCCTTCGAGCACGAACAGCCATTGCCAGCCGTGCCAGCCCAGCACACCGTCCATTTCCAGCAGGGCGCCCCCCAGCGGGCCGCTGAGGATATTGGCCAGGCACACGCCCAGCAGGAAGTAACCCGTGGCGCGGGCACGCTGTTCACGGTCGAACCAGTAGGTCAGGTACAGCATCACGCCAGGGAACAGGCCCGCTTCGGCCACCCCGAGCAACAGGCGCATGATGTAGAACGAGGTTTCGCCCTGGACGAAGGCCATACCCGCCGAGAGCAGGCCCCAGGTGATCATGATGCGGGTGATCCAGAAACGTGCGCCCACCCGATGCATGATCAGGTTGCTGGGGACTTCGGCCAAGGCGTAGGTGAGAAAGAACAGGCCGGCGCCCAAGCCATAGGCCGCCGCCGACAGGCCGAGGTCGATACCCATGCTGGCCTTGGCCAGGGCAATGTTGGTCCGGTCGAGGAAGCTCATCACGTAGACAACGATAAGCAGTGGCATCAATTTGCGCAGCAGCAGGCCGTTCAGGCGCTGTTCGGTGGTGGCGGCAGGGGCGGGGGCCGCGGCAGTACCGGTGAGGATTGTCATTGTTTTTTTCCCCATGAAAAGTACTGGTGGCGCGCCGCGCAAAGGCGGCACACCCAGGTAGGTGGGTCAGGAACGGTTGATGTCGAGCCACACTGCGCCGTTGGGGTACTGGTAGCGTTCCAGGGTCTCGGCATGCATTTCGATGCTGTAGCCCGGGCGTTGCGGCGGCATGTAGCGCCCGCGGCGGATCACCACCGGGTCGATGAAATGCTCGTGCAGGTGGTCGACGTACTCCAGCACTCGGTTGTGCAGCGAGGCCGACACCGCGATGTAGTCGAACAGGGCAATGTTCTGCACATACTCGCACAGGCCGACACCGCCGCCGTGCGGGCACACCGGCACGTCGTACCTGGCCGCCATCAGCAGCACGATCAGCACTTCGTTCAGGCCGCCCAGGCGAGCCGCGTCCAGCTGGCAGAAGTCCAGCGCGCCGGCCTGGAACATCTGCTTGAACATGACCCGGTTGTGGCAATGTTCACCGGTGGCCACGCCAATCGGCGCGATTCGCTGGCGGATGGTGGCGTGGCCGAGGATGTCGTCCGGGCTGGTCGGTTCTTCGATCCACAGTGGCTCGAAGGCGGCCAGGCGGCGCATGTTGGCGATCGATTCCTCGACGCCCCATACCTGGTTGGCATCCATCATCAGGGTGCGCTCCCAGCCAATTTCGTCGCGCAGGATGCTGGCACGGCGAATGTCTTCTTCAAGGTCTGCACCGATCTTCTGCTTGATATGGGTCCAGCCATCCTCCACAGCCTCGCGGGCCAGCTTGCGCATCTTTTCTTCGCTGTAGCCCAGCCAGCCTGGCGCGGTGGTGTAGCCGGGGTAGCCTTCGCGCAACATCTGCGCTTCGCGCTGGGCTTTGCCCGGTGCCTGGCGGCGCAGCAGGGCGATGGCTTCTTCGGGGGTGAGCACATCGGTGACGTAGCTGAAGTCCAGGCAGCGCACCAGCTGCTCGGGTGTCATGTCGGCCAGCAGCTTCCACACCGGCTTGCCCTCGTGCTTGGCCCACAGGTCCCACACGGCATTGATGATGGCGGCGGTGGCCAGGTGGATCACGCCTTTTTCCGGGCCCAGCCAGCGCAACTGGCTGTCGCTTACGGTGAAGCGGTGCCAGAAGCCACCCATGTCGGCAGTGATTTCCTCCAGGGTGAGACCAACGATCAGCGGCGCCAGCGATTGCACCGCTGCTGCGCAAATCTCGTTGCCACGGCCGATGGTGAAGGTCAGGCCGTGGCCTTCGAGGGCTTCGACGTCGGTGTGCAGCACCACGTAGGCGGCCGAATAGTCGGGAGCGCTGTTCATGGCGTCGGAGCCATCCAGCGACAGCGAAGTGGGGAAACGAATGTCGCGAACGCTCAGGTGGGTAATACGTATGCTCATGGTCGGCTCTTGTTCTGTTCAGTCACTGGAAGACCTGACTGTAGGTTGTCGAGCGATACAGGCATAATCGCCAATTCTTAACCAGCGATACCGGATTCGATATGTCTCGTTTGCCATCCGACAGCGTCCAGGCGCCCGCCAGCCTCGGGGCATTGAAGATCTCCAGCCGGCAGATTACGTTGCTCAACGCCTTGGGCGAGTTCGGTAACCTGCGCCGTGCTGCCGCGGCGATGCACACCACGCAACCGGCAGCCAGCCTGTTGCTACAGCAACTTGAGGAGCGCCTGGGCGTACGCCTGTTCGAGCGTTTGCCACGGGGCATGCAAGCGACGCTGTATGGCGAAGTGATGATCCGCTATGCGCAGAACGCGCTGCATGAGTTCGAGCATGCCCAGGCGCAGATTGCCGAGCTGGCGCGCGGGGCCCTGGGGCTGGTGCGGGTGGGCAGTGTCATGGGCCCGGTGCCTGGCGTGCTGACCAAGGCGGTACTGGCCTATAAGCGCGCTCACCCCAAGGTGCGCATTTCCCTGGAAGTCGGCACCAGCGACACCTTGCTGCCGGCCTTGCTGCGTGGCGACTTCGACATGGTGGTGGGGCGCCTGCCGGACCAGAGCGACAGCCAGGACCTGAACATCGAACTGTTCGAAGGCGGTGAGCAGATGCGCGTCATCGCCCGCGCCGGCCACCCGCTGGCCAATGCTGCCGGGCTGCAACTGGCCGACCTGGTGGCGCTTACCTGGATCCTGCACCCCATCGGCAGCCCGATGCGCCGCCGTGTCGAAAGCGCGTTGCAAGCCGGTGGCATGGTGCAGTCGCTGGATATCGTCGAAACTGCCTCGATCCTGGCTACCACTGCCATGCTCGAAGCCTCCGAGATGATTGCGGTGGTACCCGATGATGTGGCCAAGCATTATGCCCGCTATGGCATGGTCGCCATCCTGCCGGTGGCGCTGCCGCTGGCCATGGCCAACCTTGGCGTGCTGACCCTGCGCTCGCGGCCCAACTCGGTGGCTCTGGACACCTTGCTGCACTACCTGCGGGCGCAATAACCCTGCCTTTTCACTTGCCTGAGGCCCTGCGTCGATGCCGCCAGACATGACCCATTCCAGCTTTTGCAACTGGATCCGCTACAAGCACCTGGTGCTGATCGACACCTTGGCGCGCACCCGCAACATGCACGCCACCGCCACGCGCATGAACCTCAGCCAGCCGGCACTGAGCAAGATGTTGCGTGACCTCGAGGAGCAGTTCGGCTTTGCCCTGTTCGAGCGCCTGCCACGTAGCATGCCCCCCACCGAACTGGGTGAGTATGTGGTGCGTTATGCTCAAGGCGCGCTGGCCGAGTCGCAACAGTTCGTCGATCAGGTCAACCGCTTGCGCAACGGCGGGCACGGCTTTATCCGCGTCGGCGGGATCTTTGCCGCCACCGCGCTGGTGCTGCCGCAGGCCATCGCCACGATCAAGGCACGCAGCCCGTTACTGTCGATCGAAGTGGTAGAGCATTCCAGCGATCACTTGTTGGCCATGCTGGAGCAAAACAAGCTAGACATCATGATTGGCCGCTTCACGGAGGAACGCTTCAGCCAGTTGTTCGAGTTCCAGCCCCTGGAGCCCGAACCGTTCAGCCTGGTGGTCAATAGCGATCACCCGCTCAACCAGCTGCAAAGCACGCCGTTGGAGGCGCTGGGCGATTGGCCATGGGTGCTGTACCCGGTGGGCACGCCGATCCGCAATCGCCTGGAGCAAGCCTTCCGGGTTGCCGGCATTGCCACGCCGGCCGACAGCGTCGAGACCATCTCCATGCCGATGTTCCTGCAACTGCTGCAAGCGGCGCCGATGATCGCCATGTTGCCGCGCTCGATGGTTGCCGCGCAGCTGGCCAGTGGCCAACTGAAAGAGTTGCGCAGCCCCTTGCACCTGGCTGCGCTGGAGTACGGCGTGGTTACCCGCAAGGACGAGCCGCTGAGCGCTTCGGCCCAAGCGTTTGTCGAGATTCTGCTGGAGGGCGCTCGCCGTCGCCAGAAGGAGTAGCGTAAAGCCATTGGGGCTGCGCAGTGGCCCCGGTATCCCTCGCAGTCGATTGCAATTCACGCTGAAGCACCTCCGCGCGATAACTGGGGGTTATCGTTCGATCGGATCATCTCATTGGGAATGTCGCCCAAGGCTTCTTACAGTGGTCGCAGCCATGACAAGAAGCCAGCCGCACCGCCCTGAGAGGTCCCATGCAACTGATTGCCAAGTCCGGTGACCTTGCCGTCATCCGCCTCAACCCACTGGACAACGTGCTTATCGCTCGCCAGGCCCTGCCGCAAGGCCTGCGCCTGGACGCCGAGGCGATCACCGTGCGCCAGCCGATCCCCTCGGGCCACAAGGTCGCTACCGAACGTGTGGAGCAGGGCCAGCCCCTGCGCCGTTACGGGCAGATCATCGGTTTTGCCTCGCAGGCCATCGAAGCCGGCGAGCACGTGCATGTGCACAATGTGCAGATGGGCGATTTCGCCCGTGACTACGCCTTCGGTGTCGATACCCGCAGTCAGCCCGTCAGCGAGGCGCAGTTCCAGGGCATCGTGCGCGCCGATGGCCGGGTCGCCACCCGCAACTACATCGGCATCCTGACTTCGGTGAATTGCTCGGCGACCGTGGCCCGGGCCGTGGCCGACCATTTTCGCCGCGACATCCACCCTCAAGTGCTGGCCGATTACCCGAACATCGATGGCGTAGTGGCGCTGACCCACGGCGCGGGTTGTGCGGTGGATCCCGGCGGTGAGGCCCTGGGCCTGTTGCGTCGCACCCTGGCCGGGTACGCCATGCACCCTAACTTTGCCGCCGTGCTGATCATCGGCCTGGGCTGCGAAACCAACCAGATCGAAAGCCTGCTGGAAACCCAGGGTCTGCAGGCCAGCGCCCAGCTGCGTACTTTCACCATCCAGGGTATCGGCGGTACCTCCAAAACCATCGCCGCCGGCATCGAACAGGTCAAAGCGCTGCTGGCCGAGGCCAACCAGGTGCAGCGTAAGCCGGTCAGCGCGCGGCACCTGGTGGTCGGCCTGCAGTGTGGCGGTTCCGATGGTTATTCCGGCATTACCGCCAACCCGGCGCTGGGCAATGCCGTCGACCGCCTGGTGGCCGCCGGCGGTACCGCGATCCTCTCCGAGACCCCGGAAATCTACGGTGCCGAGCACCTGCTGACCCGTCGTGCGGTCAGCCGCGAGGTGGGCGAAAAACTGCTGGCCCGCATCCGCTGGTGGGAAGACTACTGCCAGCGCATGAACGCCGAACTGAACAACAACCCCTCGGCCGGCAACAAGGCCGGGGGCCTGACCACCATCCTCGAGAAGTCCCTCGGCGCGGTGGCCAAGGCCGGCTCCAGCAATCTGGTCGATGTGTACCAGTACGCCGAAGCGGTGCGCGCCCAAGGCCTGGTGTTCATGGATACCCCCGGCTACGACCCGGTTTCGGCCACCGGCCAGGTGGCTGGCGGGGCCAACCTGATCGCCTTCACCACCGGCCGCGGCTCGGCCTACGGCTGCGCCCCGGCGCCATCGATCAAGCTGGCCACCAACAACCAGGTGTTCGAGCACCAGCAAGAAGACATGGACGTCAATTGCGGCGGCATCGCCGACGGCTCCACCAGCATCGAAGAACGCGGCGCGTTCATCTTCGAACAGATGCTGCGCATCGCTTCCGGTGAGCGCAGCAAGAGTGAACTGCACGGCTACGGGCAGAACGAGTTCGTGCCTTGGCAGACCGGTGCCGTGACCTGATCGCCAGCCCTGTCCCATTTTCGAGGCAACCGCAATGACTCAAGCCACACATTACAACGTGCAAGCGCTCACCACCTTCGTCGAGCGGCTATTCGAAAAGGCCGGCGCCGATACCGGAGTAGCCCAGGTCGTGACCCGGGTGCTCCTCGAGGGCGAGTTGCTGGGCCATCGCACCCATGGCCTGAACCTGGTCAGCCGCTACATCGGCGGCATGCTCGGCGGCCAGGTCAAGGCCCGCGCGCAAGAACTGGAACAGGTGTCGGACGGTGGCATTTCCAGCCTGTTCGATGGCCACTACCTGCTGGGGCCGTACTGCGTCAGCCGTGCCCTGGACTGCGCGGCAAAGGGCGCCATTGCGCAAGGCATCGGTATTGCCGTGGTACGCCGCGCCGCGCATATCGGCTGCCTGGCAGCCTACCTCAAGCCTTACACCGATCAGGGCCTGGTGGCCATGCTGTATTCCTCGGACCCGTCGGTAGGGCTGGTCTGCGCCCATGGCGGCGTCGACCCGGTCTACACCCCCAACCCGATCGCTGCAGGTATCCCGACCCAAGGCGAGCCTATTCTGCTGGACGTCAGCATGTCCACCGTCACCCTCGGCCTGGTCGGCCAGTATCGCGACGCTGGCAGCCGCCTGCCGCACCCGGTGCTGGTAAGCAATGACGGGCAACTGAGCGATGATCCGCACGACTTCTTCAGCAGCCCGCAAGGCAGCATCCTGCCCTTGGGTGGCCAGGCCTTTGGCCACAAAGGTTTCGCCCTGGCGCTGCTGGTCGAAGCCTTGACCTCGGGGCTGGCCGGCCATGGCCGCAAGGATGCACCCGACCAGTGGGGGGCCTCGGCCACCGCCGTGGTCATCGACCCGCGATTCTTCGGCGGCCTGCAGGCGTTCACCGACGAAACCAGCTTCCTCGGCCGGCTGGTACTGGCCAGCCGGCCGCTGGACCCCGAGCGCCCGGTGCGCCTGCCCGGGCAGGCTGGCCTTGCCTTGCGCCGCCAGGCCCTGGAGCGGGGCGCAAGCCTTTCGTCACAGCTGGTGGCCGACCTTGACCGCCTGGCCGTGCAGTTGCAACTGCCGGCACTTTCCCAATGAACGACAGTAAGGGTACACAGATGTCTGATCGAGCAAACGGCAAGCGACCGCTGCCTCTGAATCACGATGCCAGCGCGTTCGACAGCGGCAGTTGGGTAGGGCGGGTCTGGCTGCCGCAGCAGGGCCCTGCGGTGGTGCTGGTGAAGGCTGGTGCCGTGCACGATATCAGCGCCCATGTAGCCACCGTCTCGGCCCTGCTCGAAGTTGCCGACCCGGTGGCCTACCTGCGCAGCCTGCCGCTGGCCGAGCCGCTGATCGGGCTGCCAGCCTTGCTGGGCAACAGCGACCCGGCCCTGCGCGACCCGCACCAGCCATGGCTGCTGGCACCCATCGACCTGCAGGCGGTGAAGGCCGCCGGGGTGACCTTCGCCACCAGCCTGCTGGAGCGTGTGGTGGAAGAGCAGGCCAAGGGCGACCCGGCCAAGGCCGATGCCATCCGTGACACCCTGGCCAGCCGCATCGGCGCCGACCTGTCGCACGTCGTGCCAGGCTCGGCCCAGGCCGAAGCGCTGCGCAAGGTGCTGGTGGAGCAGGGCCTGTGGTCGCAGTACCTGGAAGTGGGGATTGGCCCGGATGCCGAGGTATTCACCAAGGCCCAGCCGCTGTCGGCAGTCGGCCACGGCGCTGACATCGGCATTCACCCCAAGTCAAACTGGAACAACCCCGAACCGGAGGTGGTGCTGGCGGTATCCAGTGATGGTCGCATCAAGGGCGCGATGCTGGGCAACGACGTCAACCTGCGCGACTTCGAAGGCCGTAGTGCCTTGCTGCTGTCCAAAGCCAAGGACAACAATGCCTCCACCGCGCTGGGCCCTCTGCTGCGCCTGTTCGACGAAAGCTTCGGCCTGGACGACGTGCGCGCCGCCGAAGTGGACTTGCAGGTGGTGGGCGAAGACGGTTTCATCCTCGCCGGTCGCAGCTCCATGCGCCAGATCAGCCGCGACCCGCAGGATCTGGTGCAGCAAACCCTCAACGAGAACCATCAGTACCCCGACGGCCTGGTGCTGTTCCTCGGTACCTTGTTCGCTCCCAGGCAGGACCGCGACCAACCGGGCAACGGCTTCACCCACAAACCGGGCGATGTGGTGAGCATCAGCAACCCGCACTTGGGTACCCTGTGCAACCGCGTGACTACCAGCGACCTGGCACCGCGGTGGGACTTTGGCCTGCGTGCACTGATCGACAACCTCGGCCGGCGCGGCCTGCTTGACGTTGCAACCACCGCGCGCCAGCCCTGAGCGGTGCGCTGCGTCAGGGAGGGCGCAGCTTGAACGAAGGATCGCCAAGGCGCTGACAGCGCGGCAACAATAATAATAAAGGTCATCACATGAACCCTATGAAGAAGTACCAACGCATCACTGTCGTGTTCCTGCTGCTGATTGGCATCGTCAACTACCTGGACCGTAGTGCGCTGTCGATCGCCAACACCTCGATCCAGAAAGACATGATGATCAGCCCGTCGCAGATGGGCATCCTGTTGTCGGCGTTTTCCATTGCCTATGCCTTCGCCCAGCTGCCGATGGGCATGATCATCGACCGCCTGGGCAGCAAGATCGCCCTTGGCGCCTCGCTGCTGGGCTGGTCGGTGGCCCAGGCAGCTTTCGGCATGGTCAACAGCTTTGCCGGCTTCATGGGCCTGCGGGTACTGCTGGGGATTGGCGAGGCACCGATGTTCCCGTCGGCGGCCAAGGCCTTGTCTGAGTGGTTCGACGCCAACGAACGCGGCACCCCGACCGGCGTGGTCTGGTCCTCGACCTGCCTTGGCCCGTGCCTGGCGCCACCCTTGCTGACGCTGTTCATGGTCAACTTCGGCTGGCGCGGCATGTTCATCATCACCGGTGTGATCGGTGTGGTGCTGGCGCTGTGCTGGCTGACCTTCTACAAAAGCAAGGCGCGCTACCTGGCGGAGCTTGCTGCCGAAGGCAAGCCGTTGCCGGCTGGGCAGCAGGCGCCGGCAGCTGCTGCACAAGCGCCGAAGGCCTCGTACTTCGCCGGCTGGCTCGACCTGTTCAAGCACCGCAGTACCTGGGGCGCGGTGCTGGGCTTCATGGGCGTGATCTACATGCTCTGGCTGCACCTGACCTGGTTGCCTGGGTATTTCGAGCGTGAGCATGGCCTGGACCTGTACAAGACCGCCTGGGTGGTGTCGCTGGCCTATGGCTTTGGTGCCGCCGGCACGATCGTCGCCGGGCGTTTCTGCGATGTGCTGGTCAAGCGCGGCATGAGCGTGCTGGCCAGCCGCAAGTTCAGCGTCATCACCGGCCTGGTGCTGGCGGCGTTGTTCACCCTGCCGCTGTCGTTCGTCACCGGCCTGACCGGTTGCATCATCCTGCTGTGCCTGGCGCTGTTCAGCATCAACATGGCCAGCGCCACCGCCTGGATGATCGTCAACACCATCGTCGACAGCCAGCGGGTGGCCTCGTTTGGCTCGATCCAGAACTTTGGCGGCTACATTGCCGGCTCGGTGGCGCCGATCGTCACCGGCTTCAGCATCCAGTACTCCGGCTCGTTTACCACGGCGTTCATGATCAGTGCAGTGGTGGCGCTGTGTTCGGCGGTGGCGTACTTCCTGCTGCTGCAGGCGCCGATTGGCAGCGCCAAGGTCAAGGCGGCGGGGATGGTTGCCGCGACTGAGTAACCGTTGCGCCGTCGCAAGACGCCTGTAGGAGCGGCCTTGTGTCGCGATGGGCTGTACAGCAGCCCCGGATTTTGAAATCAACGCCGAAAGCGCCGGGGCCGCTGTGCGGCCCTTTCGCGACACAAGGCCGCTCCTGCAGACAGCGTCACCGAGCTGACCCACGGCACTTGCCAGGCCTACTGGTCTGTATGTATAACCAGTATCCATTCCAGCCGCCTGACCCCATCCCGTGATCGCCCATTCCGTCGACGACCCGTTCTACTACCTGCACAACTTCCGCCAGGTGCTGCTGTGGGTCGAACAGCGCTACGAAGACCTGCTCGACGATCAGGAACTTGCTTTCATCCGCACCTTCAGCCACCTGGACGCCCCGCCACAGGCCCTGATGGTGCGCATGGTCATGCGCAAAGGCGAGCTGTTTCGCAGTGATCGCCTCGACTATGCCGAAATCGGCGATACCGGGCAGGCCCTGCTGCCGTTGCTGGCCCTCGGCTGGGTGCGGGAACCTGCGCAACTGGCGCTGGAGCAACTGTTCGCCTTGCTGCGCAAGGACGAACTTGCCCGCTGTTTTGCCCCGCACCTTAGCCGGCCTCGCGCCGCCAAACATGATCTGCTTGCACAACTGCAACCCTTGGGCCTGCAAGCCCGGTCATTGGCCGAGTGGTTCCCGGGCAGCGGCATGCGCATCCTCCAGTGGTGCCTGCAACCCTTGTGCGACCGCATGCGGCTGCTGTTCTTCGGCAACCTGTACCAGGACTGGTCGGACTTCGTCCTGGCAGACCTTGGCCTGTTGCGCTACGAACAGGTGCCGTTCAGCTCCGATTCGCGTGCTCTGCAACATCGTGCTGAAGTCGACCTGGCCATGGCCCTGCACCAATGCGCCGAGCGCCTGGAGCAGGGCGATGACCCGCTGTCGATCCTGGCTGCCATGCAGGGCCTGCACAGCGACAACCCGTGGCTGGCCCGGCGCCATGCGCGCCTGCAATTCGCCTTGGGCCAGCAATGCGAACGCCTGGGCGACTGGGCGCAGGCCATGGCGGTTTACGCACAATGCAGCCACGCCCAGGCGCGCATCCGCCAGGTGCGGGTGCTGGAACGCAGCGAGCAGTGGCCCCAGGCCCATGCGCTGGCGCTGCAACTGGCGGCGGCACCGGCCAACGCCCTGGAAGTGCAGGCGCTGGAACGCATGTTGCCACGCCTGGCGCGCAAGCTCGGAGGCCCGCCACAGCGGCGCCAGCGTGCCGCCCCGCTGGAGCTGATCGAGCTGGAGCTGCCGCGGGAACTGGCAGCCCTGGGCGTGGAGGAAGCGGTCCGCCAGCACCTGGCCGAAGCCGACGGGCCGGTGCATTACGTGGAGAACACGCTGTTCAACAGCCTGTTCGGCCTGCTGTGCTGGGAGGCGATTTTCGCCCCGGTGCCTGGCGCGTTCTTCAACCCGTTCCAGGCCGCCCCGCAGGACCTGCACGACAGCGACTTTCAGCAACGTCGCAGTGCCCTGTTCGAACGTTGCCTGGGGCGGCTCGACGATGGCAGCCATCACCGCACGATTCTCGACTGCTACGCCGCCAAGCAAGGCCTGCAGTCGCCGTTCGTGTTCTGGTCCATGCTCAGTGAAGAATTGCTCGAACAAGCCTTGGCCTGCCTGCCGGCGGCCCACCTGAAACAGTGCTTCCTGCGCCTGTTGCAGGATATCCGCAACAACCGCGCCGGCATGCCCGACCTGATCCAGTTCTGGCCCGAGCAGGGCCGCTACCGCATGGTCGAGGTCAAGGGCCCCGGCGACCGCCTGCAGGACAACCAGCTGCGCTGGCTGGAGTTCTGCCGGGCGCACGGCCTGCCCGTCGCGGTATGCCATGTACGCTGGAGCGAAATGCCGTGAGCTACAGCGTGGCGGTACGCGCCTTGTGCGAGTTCAGCGCCAAGGTCGGCGACCTGGATTTGCGCTTCACGCCATCACCCACCGCCCAGGAGGGGATCGAGGGGCATCGGCGGGTGGTGGCACGACGTGCTGCGGGCTACGAGTCGGAAATCGCCCTCGAAGGCCAGTTCGAAACCCTGACGGTGCGTGGCCGCGCCGACGGCTATGACCCCGCCTGCAACCGCCTGGAAGAAATCAAGACCCACCGTGGCGACCTGTCGCGCCAGCCGGCCAACCATCGGCAACTGCACTGGGCGCAGGCCAAGGTCTATGCCTGGCTGATGTGCCAGGCACGGCAACTGCCGGCCATCGAGGTGGCGCTGGTGTACCTGGACGTGGACAGCGATGGCCAGACGCTGATCAGTGAGCACTGCACGGCTGCCGAACTGCAGGCCTTTTTCACAACCCAGTGCCAACGCTTTCTGGCTTGGGCACAAGGGCAGGAGCAGCGCCTGGCCGAGCGTAACCGGGGCCTGCAAGCGCTGGGCTTCCCTTATCCGGCGTTCCGCCAAGGCCAGCGACAACTGGCCGAAACCCTGTACAAGGCGGTGAGTACCGGCCGTTGCCTGATGGCCCAGGCCAGCACCGGAATTGGTAAAACCCTGGGTACCCTGTTCCCGCTGCTCAAGGCCATGGTGCCGCAGCAGCTGGACAAGCTGTTCTTTCTCACCGCCAAGACCCCAGGCCGGGCCCTGGCCCTCGATGCCATGCGCCAGATCACCGATGCCACGCCGCAGCCGGCCTTGCGCACGCTGGAACTGATCGCCCGCGACAAGGCCTGCGAGCATCCTGACAAGGCCTGCCATGGCGAATCCTGCCCCTTGGCCGCAGGCTTCTACGACCGCCTGCCGGCCGCGCGGGCGGCGGCGGCAGCGCTGCCTTTGCTCGACCGCGCCCAGCTGCGCGAGGTTGCCCTGGCGCACCAGGTGTGCCCGTATTACCTTGGCCAGGAGATGGCGCGCTGGGTAGATGTGCTGGTGGCGGACTACAACTACTACTTCGATGCCCATGCCTTGTTGTTCGGCCTGACCCAGGCCAACCAGTGGCGGGTCGCGGTGCTGGTGGACGAGGCGCACAACCTGGTCGAGCGCGGGCGCGGCATGTACAGCGCCAGCCTCGACCAGGGCCAGTTGCTGGCCCTGCGCCAGAGCAAACCGCCCGGGTTGGTCAGTGCGCTTGACCGGCTGAACCGGCAGTGGAACGCCCTCTACAAGGAGCAGCGTGCGCCGTACCAGGCCAGCGATTCGCTACCGGACGCTTTGCTGCGTGCCCTGCAGCAATGCATCGGGCTGATCCAGGAGCAGATGAACCAGACGCCTGCGCAGATGGACCCGCAGGTGCTGCAGTTCTTCTACCAGGCATTGCAGTTCAGCCGGGTTGCCGAGCTGTTCGACGAGCACTTCCTGTTCGACATCAGCCAGCGCCAGGGCCCGCGCAAGCGGCGGCTGGCCACCCTGTGCCTGCGCAATGTCACCCCGGCGCGGCTGTTGGCCCCGCGCATGCAGGCGGCGCGCAGCGTGACGCTGTTTTCCGCCACCCTGAGCCCGCGGCATTTCTACAGCGACCTGCTAGGCATGCCGGCCGATACCGCCTGGCTGGAAGTGGCCGCGCCGTTTCGCGCCGAACAACTGGAAGTGCGCATCGCCAGCCAGGTATCCACCCGCTACCAGCAACGCCAGGCTTCGCTGGCGCCGATCGTCGAGCTGATTGCCCGGCAGTACGAGCGTATGCCGGGTAACTACCTGGCGTTCTTCAGCAGTTTCGAGTACCTGCAACAGGTGGCCGGGCTGCTGGCCGAGCGGCATGCACAGATACCCCTGTGGGCCCAGGAACCGGGCATGGACGAAGCGGCCCGCCAGGGGTTTCTTGACCGTTTTGTGGCGGATGGCCGCGGGGTGGGCTTTGCGGTGCTGGGTGGCGCCTTCGGCGAGGGGGTGGACTTGCCGGGCACGCGGCTGATCGGCGCGTTTGTCGCTACCCTCGGGCTGCCCCAGGTCAACCCGGTCAACGAGCAGTTCAAGCAGCGCCTGGGGCGGCAGTTCGGTGCGGGGTTCGATTACGCCTATCTCTACCCGGGCGTGCGCAAGGTCATCCAGGCGGCTGGCCGAGTGATCCGTGGTGACCAGGACCGTGGTGTGCTGGTGCTGATTGATGAGCGCTTCGCCGAACCCCGGGTACAGCAGATGTTCCCGGGGTGGTGGCCGGCGCCGGGAGGATAACGCGGCCCCGGAAATTTACGCATCTGCGCTGAAAACTTAGGGCTGCTTTGCAGCCCATCGCCGGCAAGCCAGCTCCCACAGGTACAGCGTGTGCCCTGAGGTCGGCGCGGTCGGTGTGGGAGCTGGCTTGCCGGCGATGGGCCGCAAAGCGGCCCCAATCTGGGCATCAAGGCTAGCCCGGCATGCCATCTACCCGGGGCTGCAGCAAAATGGGCTGGTAATGGCGCAGGAACAGCAGCAAGGCCAGGCTCCAGCACACTACCGAAAGGCTCACCCCCAGCGGTGTGAAGAGCGGCAGCACCACCCTTGCCAGTGTCGCCAGCTGGATCAAGCCAAAAGCCCAGGCAATGCTGGTTGGCACCTGCAGCGGCCTGCCGGTGTGGCCCAGGCTGACCCGCGCCATCATCGCCAGGATCAAGCCGCTCATGGCACCCACGGTCAGGGCGTGAGTCACAAGGCTCAGGCTCAGCGCCACCCCGGCGTGCCACAGCGCCATGCCCAGGCAGGCAATGGCAATCCAGGCATAGGCCAGGTGCAGCGACCACAGCAAAGGCACACGCCAGAGGCCAGCGTGATGCCACAAGGCCAGGCGGGCAGTGTGCAAGGCGAACAAGGCGCCGAACAGCGCGGCCAGGCCTGTACGCGGCGTATCGGCCAAGCCCGAGGCAAAGGCCAGCGGTACCGCCACGCTGAGCAGCAGGCAGGCCCGGTCCAGCCGGGGACGGGCAGGGGCCGGGGCCATGTTGCCCAGGCCGCGCCGGGTGAAGAACGGGATCACCCGCCCGCCAAGCACGGTCATCATCGCGGCCACCAGCCACAACCCGGCAAACACCCCGCGGCGCTGCCACAGTTCGTCCTGGCGCAGCCAGCCGACCAGGGTCAGCCACTGGCAGGCGGCAATCAGCAGAACCAGGCCGATGATCGGGTAGTTGTTACGCAAGCGCCGTTGTACGATCGGCCGTGCCAGGGCCAGTGCCACCAGTGGCAGGAAGCTGCCCTCGACTGCCACCAGTAAGCCGCCCGGTAACGGCAGGAACCAACTTGCTCGACCCAACAGCCAAAGCAGGAAAAAGCCCTGCAGCGCGCGCCCGCTCAAGCCTGGGATGCCGCTCCAGTTCTGCACGGCGGTCAGCAGGAAACCCGCGATGATGGCGACAGCGAAGCCATAGAGCATCTCGTGGCGGTGCCAGGCGAGCATGCCGCCGGGAGGCGTGGGCTCCAGTGCCCCGGCCAGTGCGCCGGCCCACATCAGCAAGGCAAGCAGCGCAAACAAACTACCTCCCAGGAAAAATGGGCGGAAACCCAGGCCCCAGACGGCCTGGCGTGGGCGTGAATCGATCGGCTGCACAAGCATGGGCGGACCTTCATTCGTTCAGTAGGCTCAATTGGGGTAAGATCATGATCCGTGCCAACTTCAAACTCCTTGTATATCAAGGTGATGGCACCTCTTGGGGTCAGAACGACATGCCTATCCTGCTGTTGTTTTGACCTGCTTGTATGTCGTTTTGACTTGCTCCAGGGTTTGGCCGGTTCGCCGCTGGCCAACGCTTCGCTACAGGATTCACGTTTTGTCCGACCTCTCGAAAAATCCGCTGCTGCAGTACATGGCCCGCCTGGCCCCATCCAGCCAGCAAACCATGCGCTACATCCTTCAGGACGCTGCCGACCGGCTGGGTTTCGTCGATTGCAATATTGTCGATGTGCCTTGGCACCGGCTCGAGCCCGGCCATGTGATTGCCCTGGTGGCAGCGCTGCGTGCCGACGGTTATGCCCCCAACAGCTCGTCGCTGTACGTCAATGCCATCCGCGGTGTGATGAACGAGGCCTGGCGTCAGGGCCTGATCGATCATGAGCAGTTGCTGCGCATTCGCGAGGTCAAGCCGGCCACCGGCAGCCGCCTGCCGCCGGGGCGCAACCTGCGCCGTAGCCTGATTCGCGAGTTGATGGATGTGTGTGCGGCCGATCCACGGCCGCAGGGGGTACGTGATGCGGCGATCATCGCCTTGCTGTACGGCACCGGGATGCGCAAGTCGGAATCGGTGGACATCGACCTGGATCAGGTCGACTTCGAGGCGCGCAGCCTGCAGGTGCTGGGCAAGGGCAACCGCCAGCTGATCAAGTACGCCCCGCCATGGGCGTTCGAAAAGTTGCAGGCATGGCTGGACCTGCGCCGCCAGGATTTGCCGGCAGGTGCCGAAGATGACCCGTTCCTGTTCAACCGCATCCGCCGTGGTAGCCATATCACCCGGGCGCGTATCACCAAGCATGCCATTTATTACATTGCCCGCCAGCGTGGCGCGCAGGTGGGCGTGAAGATCATGCCGCACGACTTCCGCCGGGCGTTCATCACCCGGGTGATCGAAGAGCATGACCTGTCGATTGCGCAGAAGCTGGCGCACCACGCCAATATCCAGACCACCGCAATCTACGACCGGCGCGACGACAACGAGCGCCGGCGTGCGGTGGACCGCTTCGATTACTAGGTTTCCTCAGTGACCTCAAGCCATGCGCGATCCCTGTGGGAGCTGGCTTGCCGGCGATGGGCCGCGTAGCGGCCCCAGTATTCTCTCAGTCCAGCACCTAAACAGGGCCTGAGTGCGCCCCGGCTTTGTGCGCCATCTCCCCGTATGCCCGATGCCAGAGCGGCTGTGGCAGAAGTTTTCATTTTCCTTCACCTGCGGAGTTGGCCCGCAACCTGCTATATCCAGCCTGAGAATTTGATCGAGTGGTCAGGCCGCGGGCACTTCAGCCGTGCAGGCCTGCCCCTCTAAACGGCCAGCAGGCCACGGATTTCAGGGGCCGCAGGATGTCGCTCGCGGAGCAGATCGAACAACGTCAAGACGATGCAGGCTGGAGTGCTCACCTGCAGTTGCGCTTCGTCAGGCGCGACGAAGTGACCCGCCTTGGTGCGTGGCGGCATTTCGGACCTCTTTTGGTGCAGCGGCCGTTCTATCCGGAAGGCGCACCGTGCCATGTCTACGTGCTGCACCCACCCGGCGGCATCGTCGCTGGCGACCGTCTGGAGCTGGACATCCGGCTGGAGCCGGGCAGCCACGCGCTGCTGACCATGCCCGGCGCCAGCAAGTTCTACCGCAGCATCGGCCCGACCGCGCGGCTGGCCCAGCGCTTTCACCTGGCCGCTGACAGTACGCTGGAATGGCTGCCGCAGGACAGCATCCTGTTCTCCGGTGCCCGTGCCAGCCTCGACAGCCGTTTCACCCTGGAACCGGGGGCGCGCCTGCTGGCCTGGGAAACCCTGTGCCTGGGGCGCCCTGTGATGGGCGAGCGTTTCGACCAGGGTGCCCTCGACAGCCGCCTACGCATCGAACTGCCCGGCGAAGTCGGCCTGCACGAGCGCCTGCGCCTCGAAGGCGGGCGCCTGGACAAGCTTGGCGGGCATCCGCTGCTGGCCACCTTCTGCGCCGCACCGGCCGACCAGGCCGTGCTGGAACAGGTGCGCCTGCTGCTCGACGAACTGGGCAATCCGGCCGGTGCGACCCTGCTCGGGTCGCTGCTGGTAATCCGCGTGCTCGACCATGACAACCAACACCTGCAACGCACCCTGCAACGCCTGTGGCATGTGCTGCGCCCGGCCGTCCTCGGCCTGCCGGCCTGCCCACCGCGTATCTGGGCTACCTGAGAGAGCGCCATGGAGCTGACCCCGAGAGAGAAAGACAAACTGCTGCTGTTCACCGCCGCGTTGCTGGCGGAGCGGCGCCTGGCCCGTGGCCTGAAGCTCAACTACCCGGAAGCGGTGGCGCTGATCAGTGCCGCCGTGCTCGAAGGCGCCCGTGATGGCCGCACAGTCGCCGAGCTGATGAGCCTGGGGCGTGAAGTGCTGAGCCGCGAGCAGGTAATGCCCGGCATTGCCGAAATGCTCCACGACGTGCAGGTCGAAGCGACTTTTCCGGATGGCACCAAGCTGGTGACCGTGCATGACCCCATCGTCTGAAACTGCCCAGGAGCCCCGCATGATCCCAGGTGAAATCCAGGTCGCCGCCGGCGACATCGAGCTGAACAGCGGCCGCGCAACGGTCAGCGTCAGCGTGGCCAACCATGGTGACCGGCCGGTGCAGGTCGGCTCGCACTACCACTTCTACGAAGTCAACGAGGCGCTGGTATTCGAGCGCGCACCGACCCTGGGCTTTCGCCTGGACATCCCCGCGGGTACCGCCGTGCGGTTCGAGCCCGGCCAGGCGCGTACCGTGCAACTGGTGGCCTACGCCGGCAAGCGTGAGGTCCATGGCTTTCAGGGCAAGGTGATGGGCGCGCTGGAGGGTAGGGCATGAGCCGTATTTCCCGCCAGGCCTATGCCGACATGTTCGGCCCCACCGTGGGCGACCGCGTACGCCTGGCCGACACCGCGCTGTGGGTCGAGGTGGAGCAGGATTTCACCATTTATGGCGAAGAGGTGAAGTTCGGTGGCGGCAAGGTCATCCGCGATGGCATGGGCCAGGGCCAGATGCTGGCCGCCGAAGCCATGGACCTGGTCCTGACCAATGCCCTGATCATCGACCACTGGGGCATCGTCAAGGCCGATATCGGCATCAAGCACGGGCGTATCGCGGTGATCGGCAAGGCTGGCAACCCCGATGTGCAGCCGGGCGTGAACGTGCCGGTGGGCCCCGGCACCGAAGTGATCGCCGCCGAGGGCAAGATCGTCACCGCCGGTGGCGTCGACTCGCACATTCATTTCATCTGCCCGCAGCAGGTGGACGAGGCGCTGAACAGCGGTGTCACCACCTTCATCGGCGGCGGCACCGGGCCGGCCACCGGTACCAACGCCACTACCTGCACGCCCGGCCCCTGGTACCTGGCGCGCATGCTCCAGGCCGCAGACAGCCTGCCGATCAACATCGGCTTGCTGGGCAAGGGCAACGCCTCGCGGCCGGAAGCACTGCGCGAGCAGATCGCGGCCGGCGCCGTGGGCCTCAAACTGCACGAAGACTGGGGCTCGACACCGGCGGCCATCGACTGCTGCCTGGGTGTGGCCGAGGAAATGGACATCCAGGTGGCGATCCACACCGATACCCTCAACGAGTCCGGCTGCATCGAAGACACCCTGGCGGCCATCGGCGACCGCACCATTCACACCTTCCACACCGAGGGCGCCGGTGGTGGCCACGCCCCGGACATCATCCGTGCGGCGGGGCAGGCCAATGTGTTGCCGTCCTCGACCAACCCGACCCTGCCGTACACGGTCAACACCGTGGACGAACACCTGGACATGCTCATGGTCTGCCACCACCTGGACCCGAGCATCGCCGAAGACGTGGCCTTTGCCGAGTCGCGCATCCGCCGCGAAACCATCGCCGCCGAGGACATCCTCCACGACATGGGCGCCTTTGCCATGACCTCGTCCGACTCCCAGGCCATGGGCCGGGTTGGCGAGGTGGTACTGCGTACCTGGCAGGTCGCCCACCAGATGAAGCTGCGCCGCGGGCCACTGTCGCCGGACACCAGCTACAGCGACAACTTCCGGGTCAAACGCTACATCGCCAAGTACACCATCAACCCGGCACTGACCCACGGCATCGGCCACGAAGTGGGTTCGCTGGAAGTCGGCAAGCTGGCTGACCTGGTGCTGTGGGCGCCGGCGTTCTTTGCGGTCAAGCCGGCCCTGGTGATCAAGGGCGGGATGATTGTCACCGCGCCCATGGGCGACATCAATGGCTCCATCCCTACGCCGCAGCCGGTGCATTACCGCCCGATGTTCGGCGCCCTGGGCGCGGCGCGGCATGCCACGCGCATGACCTTCCTGCCCCAGGCGGCGATGGACCGCGGCCTGGCCGAGGAACTGAACCTGCGCAGCCTGATCGGCGTGGCCCACGGCTGCCGCCGGGTACGCAAGCCCGACATGGTCCACAACACCCTGCAGCCGCTGATCGAGGTCGATGCGCAGACCTACCAGGTGCGTGCCGACGGCGAACTGCTGGTCTGCGAGCCGGCCCGCGAACTGCCGCTGGCCCAGCGTTACTTCCTGTTCTGAGGAGCCCCGATGATTGTCTTGACCCGCCGTATCACCGACCCCGGCACACTGGGTGAAACCGGTACTGTCACCCTGGACGTGGACAGCCGCATCAAGAGCCGCCTGCGACTGACCCTGGATGATGGCCGCGAGGCCGGGCTTATGCTCGAGCGCGGCCACCTGCTGCGCGGCGGCGAACTGCTGGCCGATGCCGAGGGCACCCAGCTGATCCGTGTGCTGGCGGCGCCCGAGGCGGTGTCCACGGTGCGCTGCGCCGACTCGCACTTGCTGGCCCGCGCGGCCTATCACCTGGGCAACCGCCACGTGCCGCTGCAAATCGAGCCCGGCCTGTTGCGCTTCCAGCACGACCATGTGCTGGACGACATGTTGCGTGGTCTGGGCCTGACGGTAGAAGCCGAACAGGCGCCTTTCGAGCCTGAAGCGGGCGCCTACCAAAGCGCGCCGCACAGCCATAGCCACAGCCATGCACACGGCCACGATCATCCGTTCGTGCGCTTGCCTGCCCATTCCTGAACTGCCTGGAGCAACCAATGAAAAAGACTTTCGCCCTGTTTCTGCTGATGCTGGCGCTGCCAGCCTTCGCCCACCCCGGGCACGACGCCAACCCGCTGCACGACGGCCTGCTGCACCCGCTGACTGGCCTTGACCACCTGCTGATGCTGCTGGGTACCGGTGTGCTCGCCGCGTTGACCCGGCGCAGCCTGACGCTACCCCTGGCAACCCTGGCGGCAATGTTCGGTGGCGCGGTGTGCGGCCACCTGTTTGGCGATGTGCTGGGCATGGAAACCCTGATTGCCGTGTCGCTGCTGGTAGCTGCCGGGGCCGTGCTGCTGCCCAGCCGCCAGCTGCTGCTGGCCATGGCCATGCCGGTGTTCGCCCTGTTCCATGGCTGGGCCCATGGCGTGGAAGCCACCCCCAGCGCGTTCTGGCAGTTCAGCGCCGGCTTCGTCGCGGTCAGCGGCTTGTTGCTGGCGGCCGGCTTCGCGGTCGGTTGTTTGCTGCGCAGGCATAGCGGCCTGCAGAAGGCCTTTGGCGGTGGCCTGCTGGCCGGCGCCGCGCTGGTACTGGCCGGTTGATGGACAGCGACCTGGCGCTGCTGCGCCTGCTGCAACTGGCCAGCCCTGGCTTGCCGGTGGGGGGCTTCACCTACTCGCAAGGCCTGGAATGGGCGGTCGAGGCCGGCTGGGTACGGGGCGCAGATGGTTTCGCTGCCTGGCAGCGGGAGCAGATCGACGACACCCTGGCCTGCCTCGACTGGCCGGTGCTGGCGCGCCTGTACCACGCCTGCCAGGCCGAGGACGCCGAGGCCTTCGGCCATTGGAGCCGTTTTCTGCTGGCCAACCGCGAAACCGCCGAGTTGCGTCTGGAAGAACAGCAGCGCGGTGCGGCGCTGGCACGGCTTCTGGACGGCTGGCAACTGGGCCAGGCGCCGGCCTGGCGGGCCAGCCTCGAACTCACCCAGCTCGGCGGTATGGCCTGGCTGGCTGCGCACTGGGCGATCCCACTGCGCCAGTTGGCCCTTGGCCATGGTTTTGCCTGGCTGGAGGGCGCAGTAATGGCCGGGGTCAAGCTGGTGCCGTTCGGCCAGCAGGCTGCCCAGACGTTGCTGCGCGACCTGGGGGCAGGGCTGCCCGCCGCCTTCGAGCAGGCACTGGCTTTGGGCGATGACCAGCTAGGCGGCGGCTTGCCGTTGGTGGCCATTGCCTCATCGTGTCACGAAACCCAATACACCCGTTTGTTCCGTTCCTGAGGACTGCCTGCATGCAAAGCTATCAACAACCCCTGCGCGTCGGTGTCGGCGGCCCGGTCGGCTCCGGCAAGACGGCGCTGCTCGAAGCCTTGTGCAAGGCCATGCGTGATCACTACCAGATCGCGGTGGTCACCAACGATATCTATACCAAGGAAGACCAGCGCATCCTTACCGAAGCCGGGGCCCTGGAGCCGGAGCGCATCGTCGGCGTGGAAACCGGCGGTTGTCCGCACACGGCGATACGTGAAGACGCCTCGATGAACCTGGCGGCGGTCGAAGCACTGGCGCGCAAGTTTGGCAACCTCGAGGTGATCTTCGTCGAAAGCGGCGGCGATAACCTGAGTGCCACGTTCAGCCCGGAGCTGGCCGACCTGACCATCTACGTGATCGACGTGGCCGAAGGCGAGAAGATCCCGCGCAAGGGTGGGCCAGGGATTACCAAGTCGGATTTCCTGGTGATCAACAAGACCGACCTGGCGCCCTATGTGGGCGCTTCGCTGGAAGTGATGGAACGCGATACCCAGCGCATGCGCCCACAGCGGCCATGGACCTTCAGCAACCTGAAGAAGGGCGAGGGGCTGCAGGCGGTGATCGACTTCATCGTCGAGCGCGGGATGCTGGGTGTGCGTGGCTGACATATCGCGTCCCCAGTGGGAGCGGGCGCGCCCGCGAAACAGGCGACGCGGTGCCTGGCACCAGCTTTGCCGGTGTTCGCGGGCATGCCCGCTCCCACAAGGGATAGGTGTTGCCTCACGTTATTTGTGGCAGCAGTCAGGCTTGTTCGGCTGCCCTTCATAACGATCATGGTGCCGCACCCAGTCCATGGTCCCACCCTCGTTGCGCCCCAGTGGCGCAATGTCGAGGAAGTTGTAGGTGTTGACCAGGATATCCAGGCCACGGGCATAGGTGGAATAGGTGTGGTAAACGCTGCCATCCGGATCACGGTAGAACGCACTCAGCCCGGGAAGCTCGCTTTCATTACCCTCATAGGGCTCATAGTTGTACTGCCGCTGGCCCTCGCTGCCAACACTGACGCCAAAGTCCTCATTGAACCCGCTGCCATGTGACGAATACCAGGGGAACTGCCAGCCCATGCGCTGGCGGAAGGCCTGGAACTCGGCATAGGGCGCCCGCGACACCGCCACCAGCGACACGTCGTGATGTGCCAGGTGCAGGTTGGCGCCGTCGAAGTGGTCGGCCAGGAACGAGCAACCGGGGCAGCCTTCGCTCCAGCCCTCGGCAAACATGAAATGGTAGACCAGCAACTGGCTGCGGCCGGCGAACAGCTCGGCCAGGTCCCTTTCGCCGTCTGGCCCGTAGAAGCGGTAGCCGTGCTCGACCTTGACCCAGGGCAGGGCGCGACGGGCTGCGGCCAGCGCGTCGCGGTGGTGGGTAAAGGCCTTTTCGTGCAGCCACAGCTGCCGGCGGGCCGCCAGCCACTGGCTGCGGGAAACCACCGGGTGCCTGCTTTCGCTCGTGCTCATGGTGCTGTCTCCACATTGGGGATTCACACACTAGTCGAGCACGGGCAGGTTGAATCGACAGGCCGCGGTGACCGGGCGATGAGCGGTACTGCGCTCAGCCCGAATGGGCGATATGCCCCTCTGGCAGTTCATCCTCCGCCTCATCTTCCCCAGGCAGCGCGGTGATCACGCTGAAATCGCTGATTTCCACCTTGCCACCGCCATAGCCCAGCAAATGGAAGGAAAACGCCTTTCGCGCGGTCGGGTTGTCGAAGCTGAACTCCATTTCGAGGGGCTCGTCGGCGGTGACTCTCACTTCATCAGGCAGGCCCAGCGGTACATCCTGCTCCGACTGCTTGGCCTTGAGCTGGATGTAGGCTGCGCGCCGAGGGTCCAGCGAGCGTACCTTGACCCGCACGCGGGTATGCGAGCCCTCGGGCATCTCCAGGTACTGGGCGCCGATCAGGTTGTCGGCCCAGTCATCGTGAATGCGCTTGCGCAAGCGGATCGGCGATGGGCCGCCGAACTGGTAACGCAGGTTCAGCGGTGTTTGCAGCAGGGACTGGTCAAGCACCCCGGCGAGGGCGCCGATCTGCTGGCCGAGCAGGCTGTCGCCGGGGCCCAGGTAGCGTGCCTGGTCGGCGATGAAGCCCTCGCTGGCGTAACGCCGGCAGCGCTGCTGGAAGTCGCATTCGGTGAACACTCCCCGGCCATCGTGATAGCGCAGCATGCCGTTGGTGTAGGAGATCATCTCGCGACCGCTGTCGTAGTCGCGGTACAGCGAACGGCCCCCGAGCGCTATCGGGATGGGCAGGGCGAAGTAATCAAGCAGGGAGGTGGCCAGGTCGATATGGCCGTAGGTGCCGTGCTTGATCTTTGGCAACTGCGCCTGCTCCGGCGCCAGGGTGAGGTTGAAACCCCAGGACGAGGCCAGGCGTACCCCGTCGATGCCGTGGGATTCGTCGGAGGTCACCACCACCAGCGTGTCCTTGAGTACGCCCTGGCGTTCGAGGTTGTCGAGGAATGCCCCGAGCGCGTCGTCCAGGTAGGCGACTGCCGCCTGTTTCGGCGTGTCGTAGCGCTCCAGGTATTCGGCCGGTGCCGAGTACGGTTGGTGAGTGCCCACGGTGAGCAGCGTCAGCATCCAGGGTTTGTCCTGCTTCTGCAGTTGGCCGACGTAGTCCAGCGCGCCTTCGAAGAAGGCCCGGTCATCCTTGCCCCAGGGGAAGTCCAGGTAGTTCTTGTTGCGGAACCACTCCTGGCCGTGCACCGCGTCGAAGCCGATGTGCGGCATGATGCGGTCCTTGGCCATGAAGCGCAGGCCGGCGCCCTGCAGGTAGTGGGTGGTGAAGCCGGCCTGGCGCAACTGCGCCGGCAGGCAGGCCTGGTTGCGCTCGTTCTGGGTCAGCAGCTCCATGCCCTTGGGCGTGCCGTTGGCCAGCTTGTCGTAGTCACCGCACAACATGGCATACAGGCCACGGATGGTCTGGTGGGTATGCAACACGTAGTCCGGGGTGTTCATGCCGCGCTCGGCCCACTGGCTGAGCCTGGGCATCAGCTCTTCGTCGAAGCGGCTGTGCAGGGCCTGGCGGTTGGGCCGCAGGTAGGCCCCGGGGATGCCTTCAACGGTGATGACCAGCAGGTTGCGGGCGTTGCCTGGCCCGGCGAGCAGGCGCTGGCCATGCAGGTCGGACTGGGTCAGGCCAGTGCTGGGCAGGGGAGTGAAGGTTTTCGTCCGGCCCATCCAGCCTTCGACCTGGCGCTGCAGATTACCGGCCCCGGCCGACAGCAACTGGTGGGTGAGATTGTATTGCCGCCATTGGTCGGCGTCGGAAGGTAGCAGTTGCTGGCTGCCCCAATGGGCGCCAAACAGCAGCAACGGAATGGCCCAGGCCTTGCGTGGCAGCGGCTGGCTGCGTTGGGTACGGCTGCGCCAGGCGATGGCCAGCCAGGCCAGCAGGCCGACGCCCATGGTCCAGGGTAGCCAGGCATGGGCCAGGCCGCCACCGGTCGAGTTTTCCATGAACTGCGGGTCGAGCAGGTACGTCAGGTCGGCGCTGGTGGGCAAACGGCCGACCGCGCTCACCAGTTCGGCCGAAGCCACCCAGAGGGCCGCCCAGGCCAGCAATACGGGCAGCGCCAGCCACCACGGCCGACGGTGCAGCAGCAAGACCAGCAGGCTGCCGAGGGCGAGGTCGGACAGGTAACCGAGCGGGTTGGACCAACCCAGTATGGCGCGCGTACCCAGTGGGATCACCAGTACCAGGGCCGTCAGGGCGACAAGCCGGATACGTGGGTGGTCTGACAGGTTCTTCACAAAAAACATCCCTTTTGCCATTAAATCGTCATGCAACTGTGCTTGATGATAACAGGCCAGGGCGGGCACGGCGTTGCGGGACAAGGCTGGTAACCAAAAGCCGGGCCCGTTCGCACGGGCCCGTCGGGGGCAAGTCTCAGAAGTAGTAGGGGAATTTCAGGCTGAAGGAAAAGTCTGGTGCGTCATCGGTCAGACCAATGGCCAGGTTGGGCACGATGGTCAGGTTGTCGGTGGCGGCGAAGGTCATGCCGATGTTGAAGTTGGCTGCGTTGTAGTCGCTGTTGGAGATCGACTGCCAGTCGCCGCCATCGGGCTTTATCTTGCTCTTGCGGGCGAACTGGTCGGACACCGAGAACGACATGCTCATCTTTTCGTTCAGGGCAAAGGCGATGCCGCCGCCGATCTGCCAGGAGTCGCCCAGCTTCACGTCACCCGGCACCTTGCTGTTGACCTGTGGGCTGATGTCGCTGAACGAGTCTTCCATGTTGTAGGTGTAGGACAGGCTGCCGAACAGCACAGCCGGGTCGAAGGTCTTGACCAGCGAGATGCCCGGGGTGATCGACCAGACGCCGTTGCCGGTCGGCAGGCTTTCCGGCACCGACAGGTTGTCGTTACCCTCGACCTGGCGCAGTTTGATGCCATAGGGGTCTTTGCCGGTCGGCGCCTTGATGCGCAGGGTAGCGACGGCGTCAGGCCAGGTCTCGTCTTCGTCGAGGAACTTGTAGGCGACGCCGACGTTGACGTCACCGATTTCCGGGTCGCGGGTCACGGTCTGGTCCGAGGTGCTTGCCCCGGCGCCTCCCGCACCGCCGGAAGAGTAGGTGGATTCGCGGTAAACCACCGGGACGTTGATGTCGAACTGCCAACGCTGAGCGAGGTTGTAGCGGGCAGTCATGTCCAGGGTCCAGTTGTCTGCCTTGACCCGGTCAAGGTTGATACTGCCGAGGAAGATCGAGTCCAGCGCCAGGAAGCCGTTGAGCACCAGCGCCCGGGTATCGTAGTGGGTATAGGTGACCCCGGTCTCGAAGCTGAACTTGCCACCGCCGAAGAAGCCGCTGGCCTCGTCATACAGGTTGGATACGCTCTGTGCCGGTTCGGCGTCGGCGGTCAGCGCCTGGCCATAGGAGCTGCCGGTGGTGCCCGGTGCGCCCGATGCCACCGTCTGTGCGCCCTTGACCCCTTCGGCCGGGGACCTGACCAGGCGTTTGGGCGGCGGCGCTGCCGGGGTTTCCTCGACCTGGCGGACGCGCTGCTCCAGCACCATCAGCGCTTGCTGTTGGGCTTCGTAGCGACGTTTCAGCTCCATCAGTTCCTGCTTGAGAGCCTCGACCTGTGGGTCGGATGCAGCGTAGAGCAATGTGGCCGGGGCCAAGGTGGTCAAACACACAAAAGCTTTGAGCGATAAAGATCGGTGCATGGAAGTGCCGTCCCTGCCGACTACTTTTGATGAGACTGAGCGTAGATCAGTATCCGGATGTACGAAGACCTTTGAGCTGATCGAGGCTACCGTTCAGCGACGCGGCTGTTGGCACGCTTTCACGCATCACTACATTGAGCGTGGTGACGTTGTTCACCCGGTTGCCGTTGCCCAGCAGCGTCGAGTTCTGCATCAGGCCACCCCGCGCCAGACGCTGCACGCTGCTGCCCTGGTTGTTACTGGCATTGATATTGAACTGCACCCCTACGCCGCTGGCGGACACACTCAGCGTACCTGCGCCGTTTGCGCCCGTCAGCGTCTGGCCGTTGGCCAGCGCTTGGCCCTGTGGCTGCGCGGCGGGCGCCTGGTTGGCCTTGGAGACATTGATGGCGACATTGTTGTAGGCGGTGTTATCGTCGCCAGCTGCGCGTACCACCTGGGTCACACCCTCTGTAGTGTTGAGGCCGGCACCGCCCGTGACGGTGCCGGTACCTGGTGCGGTGGTTCCAGCTGACGTTGTGCCAGTGCCGCTTTCGTCGATCAATGACACATAGAATTGCGGTTTGATGGTCGACTGCTGAATCTGCATCGTGCTCGTGGCACCGATCACGTCCCCTTTGGCATTCTGCCAGGTGCTGGACATGACAATACCGAAACTCACGATCCGCCCCGGCATCACGTAGCGGCCACGCAGGGCCGCCAGCTCATGGTCCTTCAGCTCGATCGGCTTGAACGTTTCGGCATGGGTGGGAAGGCTGACGGCCAGGCATGCGATCGCGAGCCAGAATGGGTTCTTCATTGGGGTGCTCCCCGGAGCCTCGTGCTCCTTGTCGTTGCAAGAGTCGTTAGAAGAAGTCGCTTTTGATGAAACCGAAGTCCAACAGCTCTGCATCCTGCACCGGGGTGAAGTTGTTCACCCGGCCCTTGGCGGTCAGCGGCAGGGGCGGGTCGAGCAGGATGTTGTTCTTGTCGTAGCCTTGGCCGATGACGGCGAAGATGATGCCGTTCCAGCCCTTGAGAAAATCATCGACCTTGTAGCGCTTGTGGCCGAGTACCGGGTCACCGATATACACCCAACCCTTGTCGACCTTCTGCATGACCACGAAGTGCTTGTAGCCGCGCACGTCCATCAGCACCACGACCGGAATGCGCACGCTGTGCAGGGTCTCGGGTGCCACCCGGTAGCCGCGGGCACGCATCCCCAGGCTTTCCACGTAGCGTTTCATGTCGAGCATCGAGAAGCCTTGTGTGCGCACCAGGTCCTGGTCGGCGTGGGCCAGCATGCCTTCGATGATCTGTTGCTCGTCCACGTCCAGCCAGTAGGCCTGGCGCAGGATGGTGGCCAGCGCGGCGGCGCCGCAGCTGAAGTCGGTTTTCTGTTGCACCAGGTCGGCGAACTTGCGCTCGCGTACGCTCTGGATGGGCTTGAACACCACGGCGCCGCCCGGCAGGACGGACAGCGGCATTTGTGCAGCTTCGCTCACGCTGGCCAGGCACAGCAAAAACGCCAGGGCAATGATGCGCATGATCGGATGCCTTCCGGTTCTGTTGAAGAAAGGCCCCCCGAAGGGGGCCTCAAGCACAGCGATCAGAACGAGGTGTTGGAGATGGCCAGCGAGTTGCTCTGCTGGTTGCCCACACCGGCTGCCACGTTCACGCCCAGGTTGCCGCTGCCACCGTTCACCGAACCGCTAAGGGTTGCAGTGTTGGTCACGGGGTTGGCCCAGCCGGTCGGGGTCAGCACTTGGAAGGACACGGTATTGCTCAAGTCGTAGGCACTGCTTTCGCTGTAGCTCTTCGACACGTCGTTCGACGATTGAGACGATTTCTCGCCAGACTTTTCAAACGCCGATTCCGATGCATTGGCATAGGACGACTCGTGAGCCTTCTCATACGAGGAGTCGCGAGACTTCTCGTAGCTCGATTGGCGAGCCTTGTCGTACGACGAGTCGAATGCCTTCTCGAACGACTTGTCGTAAGAGCTTTCCCGCGAGTGGTCGACATCTACATTGAGCGAGGCATTGAGCGAGGCATCGAAGCTGTCGGTGCGAGTACGCTCGCGACGGCCGTCATCGGTGGTCATGGTACGGGTCGCATCGGCAGCAGCGGCCAAGGAGGCACTCAGGCTGGCACTGCTGGACGAACTGGCGCTGCCGGCCATCGAACCACTGGCATTCCAGCTGTTGGAGCCGCTGGCAGTGGAACTGTGCGAACCGCTGGCGTTCATGCTGCTAGAACCGCTGGAGTTCCAGCCACTGGAGCCACTGGAACTGGCACTTTGCGAGCCGGCCACGCTGAAGCTCGAGGACGAACTGCGGTCGTCGGTCGAATTGAACGTGCCCTCACGCGAGCTGGAACCGCTCTTGGTGGTGGTGATGGTCAGCGTGTCCACCCGGTAGGTGCGGTCGGCGCCGTTGTTCACCGTCAGGCCTGGGCCGTTCTGGTCGGCAGAGGCGGTGGCAGTGGCATTGCCCAGCGGGGCACCGGTGTTGGCGATGGCCATGGTGTTCTTCTGCTGGTTCAGGTCGCCGCCAGCGATGTTGATGCCGACGTTACCCTCCGCACCATCGGCCGAGCCGGTCATGACTGCCGAGTTCTGGGTGGACCAGTTGTCGACACGGTTGTTGTTGCTGAACTGGCGAACGTCAGCGGTGGCTTCGGCGGTGCCGAACACGAAGCTGTTGTCCAGGCTGGACTCGGAAGATGCATTGGCAATGGCCGCAGCATTGTCCTGCTGGTTGCCGTTACCGGCTGCCACGTT
Organism: Pseudomonas sp. B19(2017); assembly: GCF_002113165.1. Classification (NCBI taxonomy): domain Bacteria; kingdom Pseudomonadati; phylum Pseudomonadota; class Gammaproteobacteria; order Pseudomonadales; family Pseudomonadaceae; genus Pseudomonas; species Pseudomonas sp. B19(2017). The sequence continues at coordinate 65,829 of NZ_NEJR01000020.1, read as the reverse complement.
GACACCCACGTTGCCGCTTGCACCCGTGGCCGAGCTGCTCATTTCGGCTTCGTTGATGGTGCCTTGGTTGGTGATGGTATTGCCCGTGCTGCGTTGGCTGTCCATGGCGTTGGCTGTGGCATACACAGGGATCCGGGTGGGAGGAGGGGTGTGATGCCCGTTATTGTGGTGACCATTGTGGTGCCCGCCACGCCGGTCGTTCTGATCAGCTTGTACAGCAACAGCCATGACCGCAGCAATTGCGAAAACCAGAGGCTTGATTGCCATCGAGGGTTTCATGGTGATTCTCCGTACGCTATTGGTTAAGTGTCGTTCTTGACTGGATGGGTCAATCCGCGACCCGGATGCTCAAGGTGTTGGCCATTCGGTTTCCCACCCCGGCACTCTGGTTCAACTGAATCACTCCACGGCTACCGGTGAAGGCCTGGTCACTGGTGGTGACCTGGCGATGGCCAGTTGAAGTGTCAATCGGACCGGAGTTGTTGAGCAGCGCCACGTTCTGTTGCATGAGGACGCTGTCGTCGATGCTTTGCGGCTGGGCACCGATACTGATGCTCAGTGCGTTCGCTTGCTGGGTGTTGGCGCCGGCGCTCTGGTTGACCCCCAGGGCGCCGCTACCGTTGCTGAAGGCATCGCCCTGTATGGTCGAGCGCGCGTCCATCGCGGAAGTTGCGGGGGCATTCAGCCGTTGGCGGATCTGTGTGGTGGCGCCAGCCTCGGGCCCTGCAGCGAAGGCGCGCGCGTTGGCCTGTTGCTGTTGGTCGCCGGCTGCCTGGTTGACCGACAGGTTGCCCTGGTAACGGCTGCCCGAGCTGTCGATGTCGGCGTTGTTGATCACGGGGACCGGGGATTGCGCGAAGGCCGATGTACTGCACAGCGTGACCAGGATCAGCAGCGTGTGCTTCATCTCACTTGCCTCCGGTCAGGATCTGCAGCGGTGCCAGGCCGCGCTGCACACTCGAGTTGACCATGTTCGAGATGCCATTTCCCGAGCCCGTACCGCGGCCACCGGCCAGGTTGGGCAGTTGGGACTGGTTATTGAGGTTGCCGCCCAGGTTGTTGGTCTGCTGGGTAATCAGGGTACTGATGCCCGCACCGCTGCTGATGTTGGCGAAGTCGCCATCACTCAGTTCGTTGGTTTGCTTGAGGATGTGAGCGGAAGGATTGGCATTGACGGTGGTGGGGTTGGGGTCGGGTCTTAAAGGCGGGACCACGGCGTTGCGTGTCTGCACATCACGGGTTATCACGATGATGCCGTTGTCGGCCTGGGCCGTGAAGCTCAAGGAGCCCAGCACATAGCTCATCAGCAACAGGTGATAAAGGCGTTTGTCAGTTTTCCTCACGACGGCAACTCCTTCAATGAGCGCTGGCCTTGTTCAGCGATGCGAACGAGGGAGCAGAAGGTGTGCCGCTTTTGAAAAGTATTTGCAGATCAGAAGCTTAAGACAAGGACCATGACAAACTGCGGCGTATTTTGTCTCAGGGTTGAAACAGGCAGCCGCGCGCTATGCAGGCGAAGCCCGTGTCGGTGCGGATTGGAAGGGCTTTTTGCAGGGGTGTTTCAGCGCCTTGACAGTCTCTTCGATGCCGAAGAAAACCTTCTGTTCTCAGGGGGGTTGCCGCCCACGGGTGTGTCAGTGGGTTAACACTCGGTGGGGCAGGATGGCGCATCGCTACCAATGAGCTTAGCCACTGTTTGCAGTGCCAGCAACTGGCGTTGTGGCCAATTGCCCTCAATTATTTTGTACGCTTGGTCATGCCGTTGCAGCCAGTGCAGGCTGTCGTCGAAAAAGCGCTGGCGGTCGCGCAGTTCGGGCTGGCTGCGCTGGCCATCGGCAACCCACTCCACGCCTTGTGGGCTCAGCAGAAGGTGCAGGTGATAATGCCGCGCCAACAGCGCCTGTTCCAGCCAGGCCGGGCAGTCGTCGAACAGGGCGCGGCTCCAGAGCATGTTGCTGAGCAGGTGGGTGTCGAGAATCAGCAGCGGCGGTGCCTGCTCGCGGGCATGGTCTTCCCAGGCCAGCTGGCCGCGGGCGATGGTGGGGATATCGGCATAGCAGGTGTCGCGGCCTTCCTGGTCGATGAAGTGGCGCACGTATTCGGCTACTACCACGCCGCCGAAATGCGCCTGGATCACACCGCTGAGCCAGCTCTTGCCGCTGGACTCCGGGCCGCACAGTACCAGTACTTTCATGGCCTGTGCCACGCTCATGGTTGCACCAACGCCGGGTCCCGGCGCCATTCCAGCCAGCCGCGCACGGCAATCAGGGTGAGTACGGCGAAGAAGCCTGCGGTGAAGTACAGCTGCTGGTGCAGGTACTGGCCCACGTAGACGATATCCACTACCACCCACAGTGGCCAGCACTGCAGGCGCTTCTGCGCCATCCACAGTTGTGCCACCAGGCTGAAGCCGGTCAGGGTGGCGTCCAGCCAAGGCAGGGCGGCATCGGTCCAGGTGGCCATGGCCGCGCCCAGGGCGGCGCTCAGCAGCACCCCGACGGCCAGGCCGGTGAACAATGCCGGGCGCTGCAGGCGTGAGACCAGGCGGGCGTCCGCAGCGTGGCCTGGGCGCTTCCATTGCCACCAGCCATAAACCTGCAGGATGGCGTAGGCCAGTTGCAGCAGCATGCCCGAGTACAGCTTCACCTCGTAGAACAGCCAGCCATAGATCAGCACCATGACCAGGCCGATCGGCCAGCACCAGGCATTCTGCTTGACCGTTAGCCAGACAGCGGTGACGCCGAGGACGGCGGCGATGAGTTCAAGGCCGGACATCGGCGATCCTTGGAGACTACGGAGGAGGGCGCGATTGTAGCGGGTCGGCCGGGGAAGGTGTAGGCATGGCACGAACGGATTTCCATGCCCGTTGTGGGAGCGGGCATGCCCGCGAACACCGGCGAAGCCGGTGCCATACCGCGCGTCGCCTGCTTCGCGGGCATGGCCGCTCCCACAGGGGCTTGGTCTTATACGCGGAACTGCCGCAACAGTTGCTCCAGCTCTTCGCTCAACCGCCCCAGCGCAGCTCCGGCATCGCTGGATTGGCGTGCCGCATCGGCGGTCTGCTGGGACAACCCCGCAGTGTCCAGCACGTTGCGGTTGATCTCCTCGACCACATGCGACTGCTGCAAGGTGGCACTTGCAATGGATGCATTCAACGCTGTGAGGTTGTTCAGCGCCTGGTTGATGGCATCCAGGCTGGCACCGGCCTCGCGGGCCTGCTCGACAGTCTGGCGCGAGGCCTCGCTGCTGGTGTCGATGGCTTTCACCGCAGCGTCCGACTGGCTTTGCAGGTGCTCGATCATGGTATGGATTTCGGCCGTCGACTGCGCCGTGCGCTGGGCAAGCAGGCGCACCTCGTCGGCGACCACGGCAAAGCCACGACCTTGCTCGCCGGCCCGCGCCGCCTCGATGGCTGCGTTCAGCGCCAGCAGGTTGGTCTGTTCGGCGATGGAGCGGATCACGTCCAGTACACCACCGATGCGCGTGCTGTGCCCGGCCAGGTCGCGAATCACCTGCACCGCCTGGTCGATGGTCAGCGACAGCCGGTCGATCTGCGCCAGGCTGCCGTGAATGGCCTCCTGACCGTGTGCCACCTGCTGTTGCGCGGTGCGCATTTCCCCGGCGGCCTGCTCGGCGGTCTTGGCCACGTCCTGCACGGCGTAGGTCACTTCGTTAACCGCGGTGGCCACCTGGTCCATCTGCAGCGATTGCTGGGCGCTGTGCTGTTGCGCGGTACCGGCATTGTCGCCGACATGCCCGGCGGACTCGGCCAGGGCGTGCGCCGCGCCTTGCAACTGGCCGATCACGCCTTGCAGCTTGCCGTTGAAGCGGTTGAAATGTTCGCCCAGGTGGGTGATTTCGTCACGGCCGTGGGTATCCAGGCGCCGGGTCAGGTCGCTTTCGCCGCTGGCGATGTTGCCCATGGCCTGCACCGCTTCCTGCAACGGGCGGGCGATGCTGCGGGCAATCAGCATGACCACCAGCGCCATCAGCAGGGCAATGGCCACGCCCACCAGTGAGGCGTCGCGCAACTGGCGGGCGAATTCGGCCTGCACGTCGTCGACGTAAACGCCCGAGCCAATGATCCAGCCCCACGGCTTGAACAGCTGGATGTAGGAAGTCTTGGCCACCGGCTCGCTGGCACCGGGCTTGGGCCAGCGGTAGTTGACCGCCCCGGCATCCTGCTGTCGGGCCAGGGCGACCATCTCGTTGAACACGGCAAAGCCGTCGGGGTCGCGGATGGCCGACAGGTCCTGGCCATCGAGCTTGGGGTTGGCCGGATGCATGATCATCTTCGGCCCCAGGTCGTTGATCCAGAAGTAGTCGTCGTGGTCGTAGCGCAGCGTGCGTACCACTTGCAGCGCCTGTTGCTGGGCGGCTTCGCGGCTGAGCGTGCCAGCTGCCTCCAGGCCTTGGTAATAGGCCAGCACACCGGCTGCGGTCTGCACCACGTGGCGGGTCTTTTCCGCTTTGGCCTGGTACAGGTCACCGTGGATCTGGCGCAGCATCAGCAGGCCCAAGACCACCAGCATGGCCACCGCCACCAAAAGGATCAACCACAGACGGCGGCTGATAGACATCGATCTCAGGGTTTTCATACCACAGCTCCCGCATTGTTCTTTTTATATAGCCGCATCCAAGCATGCTTTGCGCCAGGCCCCCACTCGACTAATGGCTAAGTGCTATACATCCAATAGTCTGCAGCAGGTTGTACAAGGCGTTTGCAAAGGTGCTCTGCTAGGATTTCGGCCGCGCAAGATGAAACCTTTAGGCGGCGTGAACTTTTCTACTGGCATTGCGCCCAACAGTCGCTGTAAAACAGCCGGGCCGCGCGCGGCAATTTCAAGTAAATCAAGAACAAGGGGCCTGCAACGAGCAGCGCTCCATCGGGGGAACGATGGATTTTTGGACTGCCTTCCAGGCAATCATCTTAGGCGTGGTCGAAGGGCTGACGGAGTTTCTGCCGATCTCCAGTACCGGCCACCAGATCATCGTCGCCGACCTGATCGGTTTTGGTGGCGAACGGGCCATGGCTTTCAACATCATCATTCAGCTGGCGGCGATCCTGGCGGTGGTGTGGGAGTTTCGCGGCAAGATCTTCGACGTGGTCTTCGGCCTGACCAGCCAGCCCACGGCGCGGCGTTTCACCGGTAACCTGTTGCTGGCGTTCCTGCCGGCCGTGGTGCTGGGCGTGTTGTTCGCCGACCTGATTCACGAGTACCTTTTCAACCCTGTCACTGTGGCGGCTGCCCTGGTGGTGGGCGGGGTAATCATGCTTTGGGCCGAGCGCCGCGAGCACCGCGTGGAGGTGGATCACGTCGACGACATGCGCTGGAGCCACGCGCTGAAGATCGGCTTCATCCAGTGCCTGGCGATGATCCCGGGCACTTCGCGTTCCGGCTCGACCATTATCGGCGGCCTGCTGTTCGGCCTTTCGCGCAAGGCGGCGACCGAATTCTCGTTTTTCCTGGCGATGCCGACCATGGTCGGTGCAGCGGTGTATTCGGGCTACAAGTACCGCGACCTGTTCCAGCCCGGCGACCTGCCGGTTTTTGCCATCGGCTTCGTGACCTCGTTCATCTTTGCCATGATCGCCGTGCGTGGCTTGCTCAAGTTCATTGCCAACCACAGCTACGCGGTGTTCGCCTGGTATCGCATTGTCTTTGGCCTGCTGATTCTGGCGACCTGGCAGTTCGGCTGGGTTGACTGGGCGACGGCGCATGGCTGAGGCGGCCCGGGGGCAAAGGGGGGAGGGCGTACGTAATGTGCGCCTGAAGCTGCTGCTGTTGGGCCTGCTGTGCCTGCTGCCGGGCCTGGGCGCGGCGCGCATGGCCTGGCTCGACCACGCCTGGTGGCCGCTGGCGCTGTACCCGGCCATGAGCCTGATCAGCCTGTTGCTGTATTGGCAGGATAAACAGCAGGCGCGTACCCAGGCCTGGCGTACGCCCGAGAAGGTGCTGCATGCCAGTGAGCTGCTCGGAGGCTGGCCGGGGGCACTGCTGGCGCAGCAGCTGTATCGGCACAAGACGCGCAAGGTGTCGTACCAACTGGTGTTCTGGGGGATTGTGCTGGTGCACCAGGTGTTCTGGGCGGACTGGCTGTTTCTTGGCGGGCGGTATCTGGCTTTTGATTGATAGGTGGCTGTGCCGGCCTTTTCGCGGGCTTGCCCGCTCCCACAGGTACTACACAAGTCTTGAGGCCAGTGAAAACCCTGTGGGAGCGGGCAAGCCCGCGAAGCGGCCGGCACAGGATACCTAGATCACCAACCCCACCTGCAACCGCTTCGGCAATCGCCGCACCACCAGCTGGTGCGAGCTCTGCAACAGATCACACAGCTCAACACGCCCCATGGGGTAGGGCGATGCCATGCTGATCCATCGCGCCCGCGCCAGATACGGCGCAGGCCGCACCCCCGGTCGGTCGCAATAGCCGAGAAACAGTTCGTCGGCCACCTTGAACGACAACCCTGCACCTGCCAGGTCGAGCACCGCGAACATCTTGTTGCCTGCCACCGAGAACACCCGGATGCCGCCCCATTTGTAGTCCTCCCGCGCACCCGGCAGGCCAAGGCAGAACGCTGCCACCTGGGCTTCGCTCATGGTCCGCTCAGACATACTTTTCTCCACAGGCCTCGAACGAAGCCGCCAAGTGGTCGATCCACACCCGAACCGCAGGGAGCAAGCCGCGCCGATGCGGATACACCGCCTGCAGGTAGCCACCCGGCAGCGACCAGTCCGGCAGCAGGCGCACCAGTTCGCCGCGTTCCAGTTCTTCTTCACAGAACATGCTGGGCAGCGCGGTAAACCCGAGGCCCGCTCGTACAGCAGCATTACGTACTACGAAATCATCGATGGCAAGCCGCGGTTCCAGGGCGATTTCCTGCTGTTTGCCATGGGGGCCGAACAGGCGGAAGTGTACCAGGCGGTCCGCCTCGGCAGCGCCCAGCACCGGCAAGGAGGCCAGTTCGCCCGGTTCGCGGATGTGATCGGCGAAACCGGGCGCGGCAACCAGTTGCATCTGCGCCTGGCGCAGGCGGCGGGTGACCAGGGCCGGGTCTTCATCGCCCAGGTCGCGTACGCGCAAGGCCACATCGATGCCTTCGGAAATCAGGTCGACCCGGCGGTTGAGTAGCACCATGTCCAGTTGCACCTGCGGGTACTGCGCCAGAAAACGGCTGATCACGTCCGGCAGGAAGGCGTGGGCCAATGCCACCGGGCAGGACACTCGCAGTCGCCCGCGCGGTTCGCTGCTCATGCTGGCCACTGCTTCATCGGCGGCTTCGGCTTCCAGCAGCATGGCCTGGCAGTGGTGCAGATAGCGCTCGCCCACTGCGGTGAGCTTCAGTTGCCGGGTGGTGCGTTGCAGCAAGCGTGTGCCCAGGCGTTCTTCAAGCTCGGCGATACGCCGCGACAGGCGCGACTTGGGAATGCCCAGCTGGCGGCCGGCAGCGGCGAAACCGCCAGCTTCGACCACGCGGGCAAAGTAGAAGAGGTCGTTGAGGTCTTGCATGGGAATATCTCACTGTTCCACCTGTAGGACAAACTAACGCATTTTTGCCGACTTATCAGCCATTGGTGAGACCGGTAGGATTCTCCTCATCGTGATCGCCCCACGTCGCGGTCTTCATTCACAGGAGAGTCCCATGAAACTGTTGCATATCGATTCGAGCATCCTGGGCGACAATTCCGCCTCCCGCCAACTGAGCCGCGAAGTGGTCGAAGCTTGGAAAGCCGCCGACCCGAGCGTGGAAGTGGTGTACCGCGACCTGGCCGCTGACGCCATCGCCCACTTCTCTGCGGCTACCCTGGTAGCGGCTGGCACCCCGGAAGACATGCGTGATGCAGCTCAGGCCTTTGAAGCCAAGCTGAGCGCGGAGACCCTGGAAGAGTTCCTGGCCGCCGATGCCGTGGTGATCGGTGCGCCGATGTACAACTTCACCGTGCCGACTCAGCTCAAGGCCTGGATCGACCGCGTTGCTGTCGCCGGCAAGACTTTCCGCTACACCGAAGCCGGCCCGGAAGGGCTGTGCGGCAACAAGAAGGTCGTGCTGGTGTCGACCGCCGGTGGCCTGCACGCTGGCCAGCCGACTGGCGCCGGGCATGAGGACTTCCTTAAGGTGTTCCTCGGCTTCATCGGTGTCACCGACCTGGAAATCGTCCGCGCCCATGGCTTGGCCTACGGCCCTGAGCACCGCAGCCAGGCGATCGATGCTGCCCAGGCGCAGATTGCCAACGAGCTGTTCGCTGCTGCCTGATCCTGCTGTTTTGCGCAAGCGTCGCCCGCATGCTTCAGAATGTTGGCGGCGTGATCACCCAGATCACCACGGCATCCACCTCGCCTGGGTTGCCATAGCGGTGAGGTTCCTGGCTCGAGAAGCTGAAACTGTCCCCTTCGCCCAGCTGGAAATGTCGCTCGCCGACCCACAGCTCGAAGCTGCCGCTGAGGATGTAGCCGGCCTCTTCGCCGTCATGACTGTAGCTCTGCTGGCTGTAGCTACCCGGAGGGAAGCGCGAATGCAGGATTTCCAGCTGGCGGTTGGGCTGGGGCGTGAGCAGCTGATCGACGATGCCATCTTCGTAATGCACGCTCAGGCGGCTGTTGCGCCGTACCACATAGCCCTGGTCCTCGGGCGCAGTGGTGGCTTCACTGGCGAAGAACCACTGGATGGTCACCCCCAGGCTGCGGGCGATGTTGAACAGCGCCGGGATCGAGGGATAGGAGAGGTTGCGCTCCAGCTGGCTGATGTAGCCGGCGGTCAGTTCACTGTGCGTGGCCAGCTCCGCCAGGGTCATGCCACGGCGCTTGCGCAGGCCGCGAATGCGGCTGCCGAGAAACTGCGGCGCGGCGCCCCCGGCTTCGCTGGCGGGGGGCTGGGGGAGTTGGCTCATGCACGTCGGTCCATCGTAAAAGCCGCAGTATGTACAGCCTCAGAGTGCCCAGGCAACCGTCAGGCCATCATGGATCGCTTCTTCGGCGGTACGTGGCGCCAGGCAGTCGCCAACGCGGCGCACCTCCACAAGGCCGGCCAGCTCCGTGGCCAGGCGGTCTTCCGGTTGATGGCCCAGGCACAGCACCAGGGTGTCGATGCTTTCGAAGATCATCGGTTCGCCGCTGGCGGTGTGCTGCAGGTACACCGTGTTGTCGTCGCAGCCGTACAGACGGGCGTACGGTGTGATGGGGATACCCAGGCGATGCAGCTCGCCGGCCAGTTGGTCGCGCACGTACAGCGGCAGGCTTTCGCCGCAGTGGGTGCCATTGACCGCCAGCTGCACCTGGTGGCCCTCGCGCACCAGGCGTTCGGCGATACCAGGGCCGATCCAGTCGCAACGCCAGTCGATCACCAGCACTGAACGCCCCGGCTTTGCCTCGTTGCGCAGTATCTGCCAGGCATCCACTACCTGAAGCTCACCGGTGCGCTCGAAGGCTGGCCAGTAGGGGGTGGCACCGGTGGCGGCGATCACCAGGTCGGGGCGTTCTCGCTCGACCAGTGCGCGATCGACCCGGGTGTTGCGCACCACTTCCACACCCGCCAGGGCCAGTTCCCGTTGCAGGTTGGTGCTGGCGCCACCGAACTCGCTGCGCCGAGGCAGCAACTGGGCCAGCAGCACCTGCCCGCCGAGCTGCGGGCCCGCCTCGTACAGCGTGACCTGGTGCCCGCGCGCCGCGGCCACGGCGGCGGCTTTCATGCCGGCGGGTCCGCCGCCGGCCACGAGGATGCGTTTGGGGCGGGTGGTGGGTGTCAGTTGCCCATACTGCAATTCGCGGCCGGTTTCCGGCCGCTGGATGCAGGAAATGGGCAGGCCACGGTGGAAGTGGCCGATGCAGGCCTGATTGCAGGCAATACAGGCGCGTACGTCCTCGACCTGGCCATGCTCGGTCTTGTTCGGCATTTGCGGGTCGCAGATCAGCGCGCGGGTCATGCCGCAGACATCGGCCTGGCCACGGGCGAGGATCAGTTCGGCTTCCTGTGGCTGGTTGATGCGCCCGGTGACGAACAGCGGGATGCCCAGGCGTTGCTTGAAGGTGCCGGCCTCCCGGGCCAGGTATGCGGGCTCGATGGCCATCGGTGGCACGATATGTACGGCACCACCCAGGGACGCCGACGTGCCGGCAACGATGTGCAGGTAATCGAGCTGGCCCTGCAAGGCAACCGCGGCGGCCAGTGACTCGTCCTCGCTCAGCCCTTGGCTGTCGCGCTCGTCGGCACTGATGCGCAGGCCGATGATGAACTGTTCGTCGGTGGCCGCGCGCACGGCGGCCAGTACTTCGCGCAGGAACCTCAGGCGCTGCTCCAGTTCACCGTTGTAACCATCTGTGCGCTGGTTTACCCGTGGGTTGAGAAACTGCGCGGGCAGGTAGCCATGGCTAGCCACCACTTCAACGCCGTCCAGCCCGGCCTGGTGCAGGCGGCGTGCAGCGCTGGCATAACCCTGGACGATCCCGTCGATCATCGCCTGGTCCAGTGCGCGCGGCATCACCCGGAAGCGTTCATTCGGCACCGCGGATGCCGAGTAGGCCACCGCCAGCAAGCCGTCCGCCGATTCCATGATCTCCCGCCCGGGGTGGAACAGCTGCGACAGCACCACGGTACCGTGCTCATGGCAGGCCTCGGCCAGCTGGCGGTAGCCGTCGATGCAGGCATCGTCGGTGGCCATCAGCACATGCGAGGTGTAGCGGGCGCTGTCATGAACCCCGGCCACCTGCAGCACGATCAGGCCGACACCACCAGCAGCGCGGGCGCGCTGGTAGGCGATGAGCTTGTCGTTGACCAGGTTGTCGGTGGGCAGGCAGGTGTCGTGGCCGGTTGACATGATGCGGTTTTTCAAGCGTTTGCCGCGGATCTGCAAGGCGTCGAACAGGTGAGGGAAGGCGGTCTGCATACAGGCGGCTCCGGTGCGCTGTCGTTCTTGTTTTCCCTATAAAAATGCAGCCACAGTAAAAAATCAAACAATTTATTTACTGTGCGCGACTAGGCTTTCACGTCAGCAGGACCAGGATGAACGAATTCAACGCACCGAGAAACGAGTGGAACAGTGGTGGTGTTGCACAATGATGGGCTGCAACTGTACGGGTCCCGGTTTGCGGAATAACCTTATGCTGTAACGAAATATGTCTGAAACGCCTGAAGAAGGAAGTCGCAATGCCGCTCAAGGACCTGCTCATCGCCCTGGTGGTGATTGTCGCCTGGGGAGTCAACTTCGTGGTCATCAAGGTTGGCCTCGATGGCTTGCCGCCGATGTTGCTGGGGGCGTTGCGTTTCCTGCTGGTGGCGTTTCCGGCGATCCTGCTGGTCAAGCGGCCCAAGCTACCCTGGCGCTGGCTGATCGCCTACGGTGCGACCATTTCGTTGGGGCAGTTCGCGTTCCTGTTCCAGGCCATGTATAGCGGCATGCCACCGGGGCTGGCCTCGCTGATCCTGCAGTCCCAGGCGTTCTTTACCCTCGGCTTCGCCGCGCTGTTTCTCGGTGAGCGGCTGCGCCTGGCCAGCGTGCTGGGGCTGCTGGTGGCAGCCAGCGGCCTGGCGCTTATCGGCAGCGAAGACGGTGGCCATGTGCCGATGCTGGCGTTGGTACTAACCCTGTGCGGCGGCGCCATGTGGGGTTTGGGCAACATCATTACGCGGCGCTTTGGCTCGGTTGACCTGGTGGCGCTGGTGATCTGGGGCGGGCTGATCCCGCCACTGCCGTTCCTGGCACTCTCCTGGTGGCTGGAGGGGCCGGAGCGCATTGGCCATGCGCTGGCCAATATCGGCTGGAGTTCGGTATTGGCCCTGGTTTACCTGGCGTTTGTCGCCACCATGCTCGGCTACAGCCTGTGGAGCAAACTGCTGTCGCGCCACCCGGCGGGCAAGGTAGCGCCGTTCTCGCTGCTGGTGCCAGTGATTGGCCTGAGCTCGTCGGCGTTGTTGCTGGGTGAGCGTTTGACCGCGACCCAGGGTTGGGGCGCCTTGCTGGTGATGGCCGGGTTGCTGGTGAATGTATTTGGCGCCCGCATTGGCCAACGGCTGCGCGCGGTCAGCGCGTAGTCGCCCCCTCAAGCCTGCGCGGTCCCTGTGGGAGCGGGCGTGCCCGCGAACACGGGCGAAGCCCGTGCCAACCAATGCGGTGCCTGCTTCGCGGGCGCGCCCGCTCCCACATTGGAGGCGTATCTGCGAGGGGCATTGCGCTCTGTTAGAATCGGCCTCTTTTGCCAGGCCAATGGAGCGCACCCCATGATCATTTCCACCACCAGCCAGCTTGAAGGCCGCCCGATTGCCGAATACCTGGGCGTGGTCAGCTCCGAATCGGTGCAGGGTATCAACTTCGTGCGCGATTTCTTTGCACGTTTTCGCGACTTCTTCGGTGGCCGTTCGCAAACCCTGGAAAGCGCACTGCGCGAGGCCCGGGAACAGGCCACCGAAGAACTGAAGGCGCGGGCACGCCAGTTGCAAGCCGATGCGGTAGTGGGGGTGGATTTCGAGATCAGCATGCCGTCGGTACAGGGCGGCATGGTCGTGGTATTTGCTACCGGCACGGCGGTGCGCTTGAAGTAGAGCGGTCTGCCGCTGGTCGGGTCCGGGGCTTTAGCCCAAGCGGTCCACAAATGACCAGCTAGTCTCACTTTCACAGGTCGCGTTTGGTTGAGCAACTGTTCTGGTTGCCGACGCGTCCGCCACTGGAGGGAGACAGGGCATGAGCGAATCCTTTTTCGAAGACCTGAACGACGTGTTCCCGATCAATAGCCAGGTGCGTTGCGGCCAGGCGGCATTTCGCCTGGGCTTCGCCCACATGACGCTGGATGATTCCGAACAGCTCCAGCCTGCACACCTGCAGCGCAGCAAAAAAGGCCGCTTCATGCCGCGGGTTCCGCTGAAGAAGTGATCCCGCTCCAGCACAACCCCGCCGAGTGGCGGGGTTTTTATTGCCTTTTCTTGATCCGCCTCATGGAATCGCCGGGTAGCGCTCGCAGGATGGCCAAGGCTGTGGTTTTCTTGCGCGGCATTCCAGCAACGGAGGATTGAATGCTCATGCGAGTCAGGGAAGAGACCTATTGGCAGTGGGCCGACGCCCAGCTGCACAGCCGCTGCCATGATGAAGCGCTCAGTGACGGCACCACGCTGGACGTGCAGGTGCGTTTGTCGCGCCTGGGGGCGACCCAACTGTTTCTGGGGCTCTATGCCAGTGATGGGCGAGCATTGCTGGAGGAGTATTACCCTACGCGGCCAGGCGAGACCATGACCCGCGCTCTGGTGTGGGGCGTTGACCGCGCCCGGGCGATGGCAACCGGTGCCCTGCCGCTGCCGGAACCCCGCAGGCGCCAGGCATGAAAAAGCCCGGCCTATGCGGCCGGGCTCAGGTAAGGCTGGGAACCCTCAGTTAAGCGGTTCGATCACCTTGACTGCCTGCTGCTCACGGGCAGCGGGCCATTCTTGTTGCAGGGTCTGCAGGACGCGACCAACGAACTCGGTGTCGGCGGCGGCCTTCTTGCCGACGTAGCCTTGGCCACGGCGGTAGACCTTGAAGCGGGCACGCATGCTGGGCAGGTGCTCTTCGAATTCATCTTCGACGGTGTTCGGTGGCAGGCGGTCGAGGCGCACTTCACCGGTCTGGCTGACCCACAGCAGATGGTCGTCAAGGCTGTCCTTGCGTACCGCGAACAGCTGGGCCAGTTGGTCGATAGTCGGATTGTTGTTCAGGTTCATCATAAAGCCCCCATTACCCAGTCGTAGGTGATTTTTCACAGTTGGCGCTACCACGGTGTAGCGCACTACCAAGGCTGCTACAGCAGCATCGCAACAGGGGCTTTCTCACGCTGCCTTTTGGACAGTTTCCCTCTCCACGGACGGCCTGCGTTACCGCGCAGGCCGTCTGGAACACCCTTGCCACCGCTCCCGATCGGGGAGACAGCTTCATCATGCCCAAGGGCGATGAACGGCGTCAACCATTTTGTAGTGAATATTTTTTCTCACTACATCGTGTCGTTTTGTTCGACAATCGCTGCCCGCACTACAGCCCGGACAGAATGTCGAAAGCAGCGCGCACCCGGACTTCGTTCGGGTAGTTTCGGTTGGCCAGCAACACCACGGCCAGCTGTTCGGCGGGTACGAAGGCGGCGTAGGCGCCAAAACCATTGGTTGAACCGGTCTTGTTGTACCAGGCTGCCGGCAGCGGTGGCAGGGCTGGCTGCAAGCGCGTGGTGGCCTGCGGTTCACGGATGAGCTGCGGGCCGTTGCCATCGACCAGTGTGCTCAGCATGACCGGGTAGGGGTAGCGCTCCCAGCCCAGCCCCTGGATCATGGCGCCGACCTGGAAGTAGCCCCGCCGGGTAATGGCCGTGGCTTGCGCCAGCGCCGGTGGCAGGCCCGCCGGCTGCATGTGCAGGCGCACATAGCGCAGCAGGTCGCTGGCGCTGGTCTTGATGCCGTAGGCTTCGTCGGCGTAGGGGCCCGGGCCGACACGCACCGGTTTGTCGGCGCTGTCGTAGCCTTGGGCGTACAGCCCCTGGGCGCTGGCCGGGACCTGCAGATAGGTGTTTTCCAGGCCCATCGGTTTCAGCAGGCCCTCGCTCATCAGCGTTGCAAAAGGCTGGTGCTGTGCGCGCGCAGCCAGGTCACCGAACAAGCCCAGGCTGGGGTTCGAATAGCAGCGCTGGGTGCCAGGTTTGGCGCGGGGTTGCCAATGACGGAAGAAATCGACCACCTGCTGCGGGGTCTGCACCGCGTCGGGGAACTGTAACGGCAGGCAGTCGGCACTGTAGGCGCCCAGTTCCAGCACGCTCGCGTCGCCGATGGGGGCGCCGGCGAGGGCCGGGTGATAGCGCTTGGCCGGGGCATCGAGGTCCAGCTTGCCTTCGGCACTGGCCAGTGCGGCCAAGGTGGCGGTGTAGGTCTTGCTCAGCGAACCGATCTCGAACAGCGTGTCGCGACTGACCGGCACATTGTCGGCCTTGCTGGCCACGCCATAGCTGAAGTAGTGCGCATGGTCGCGCGCATAGATCGCCACGGCCATGCCGGTGATGCCTTGCGCCTGCATCAGCGGGCGGATGATCTGGTCTACCTTGGCCTGCAACTGGTCGTCGGCCTTTGCGGCACTGTGGCCCAGGGTGAGGGTGATGGCAGCTGCAAGTGCAGCCAGGCGGGAGAAGGGCATGGGCGGGTCCTTTGCTGGAGCGTGTCCGTTGAGCGACACCGGTGGGGGTTCCGGCGTTAGCGGCGAAAAGCCGGAGACCTTATCGTCTGCCCTTGCACAATGACAAGACGGAAACTGTGATGAAGTATTTGCGCATGTTATTCGACAATTTCACCCTGGCCTTGCTCGGGGTGGTACTGATTGCCACAGTGCTGCCTTGCTCGGGCGACGGCGCGGTGTATTTCGGTTGGTTGACCAACCTGGCCATCGGCCTGCTGTTCTTCCTGCACGGTGCCAAGCTGTCGCGCGAGGCGATCATCACCGGTGCCGGGCACTGGCGCCTGCACTTGCTGGTGTTCGCCTGCACCTTCGTGCTGTTCCCGCTGCTGGGCCTGGCGTTCAAGCCATTGTTCGTGCCGCTGGTGGGCAACGAACTGTACCTGGGCGTGCTCTACCTGTGTGCGTTGCCGGCTACCGTACAGTCGGCCATTGCCTTCACCTCGCTGGCGCGTGGCAACGTGCCGGCGGCCATCTGCAGCGCGGCGGCATCCAGCCTGCTGGGAATCTTCCTTACGCCGTTGCTGGTGACGCTGTTGCTGGGGGCCAGCGGTGATACCGGTTCTGGCCTGGACGCAGTGCTGAAGATCACCCTGCAGCTGCTGGTGCCGTTCGTGGCCGGGCAAGTCGCCCGGCGCTGGATCGGCGCCTGGGTCAAGCGCAACGCGCGCTGGCTGAAGGTAGTGGACCAAGGCTCGATCCTGCTGGTGGTCTATACCGCGTTCAGCGAGGCGGTGGTCACCGGGCTGTGGCACACGGTATCGCCGCAGCACCTGGCCGGGTTGTTTGCCGTGTGCGGGATATTGCTGGCGGTGGTGCTGTACGGTACCCGGCTGCTGGGCAAGCTGCTGGGCTTTGACCTGGAAGACCGCATTACCATCCTGTTTGCCGGTTCGAAGAAGAGCCTGGCTACCGGGGTGCCAATGGCGCAGGTGCTGTTCGTCGGCAGTGGCATTGGCGCAATGATCCTGCCGCTGATGCTGTTCCATCAGATCCAGCTGATGGTCTGTGCGGTGCTGGCGCAACGTTATGCCAGCCGTGAGCCGGTGGCTGAAGAGGCTTCTGCGGCGTCCTGACAGGGCACTGGCCTATCTGGCCTGCCCTGACCCACGCTCGCGCAGCGCCTTGCTTACCTCGGCCTCGATCTTGTAGGCCGGCGCTTCCAGGTCGTCGTAGTTGCGCGTGTAGCGCCGGGCGAACTCTTCCACACCCAGCTGCTGATACTGCTGCACATGCTTGAGCTCGTGCGCCCACAACGCGACGTTGTCCTCGGCATCGGCGGGGCGGCGGAAGATGATCGTGTCGATCAGCGTCACGGCGTTCACGTCAGGGTTCTGCAGCAGCGCATTGGCCGCGCTCATCTGCTGTTCGTCACCCACCCGGAAGCGCGCCGCGTCGAGCACTGCAAAGTCATACCAGGGTTCGAGTTGCGCACGGATATGCAACGGGATCGGCTCGACGCCGCTGGCAGTGGCTTCGTCGCGAGCCTGCTGCAAGGCGTAAGTCAGGCTGGAAGAAGCCAGCACTTCCACGTCCTTGAAAATCTGCCCGGCTTGCCCGGGGTCGATGGGCGCACAGAAACACCCCATCAGGCACACTTGGTACTGCCCCGGCGGGCAGGCCTGTTCGGCGAACGCAGGCAGGGCCAGCAGCAGCCCCAGCAGCCCCAGCAGTAGACTAATCCGCTTCATGCAGGGCCTTCTCGACAAAGTGGCGGCTGGCGTCCAGTACTTGCGACTGCACGCTTTCAGTGGCCAGCATGCGCCCAACCAGCAAGGCGCCGACGCACTGGCTGATCAGCACCCAGGCCAACTCGTCGTCCTCCAGGGTCGCGCTCCAGGCCCGGTGCAGTTCCACCAGCCAATGCTCGGCCACCTCGCGCACGGGGGCCTGGGCCCGGGCAATCTCCACCCCCAATGGCGGCAGCGGGCAGCCGCCTTCGGCATTGTGCAGGTGGGCCAGGCTCAGGTACTGCTGCAGGCAACGGCCCAGGCGTTCGCGGCTGGCCTCCTGGTTGGCCAGCCGCGCCAGCGGGCTGTTGCACAGTTCTTGCCGCACGACCTCGGTGAACAGGTCGTCCTTGGACGGGAAGTGGTTGTAGAAGGCGCCGCCGGTCAGGCCGATCGCCTTCATCAGCCCGGCCACGCCGGTGCTGGAAAAGCCTCCGCGTTTGGCCAGCGCGCCGCTGCTGGCCAGCAGCCGCTCGCGGGTTTGCTGCTTGTGTTCGTTGGTGTAGCGCATTCACTTGCCTCTGCTGGCGGGCTTGACGATAGCGGCGATCATAACATAGCGTTCGTTTACTAAACGATCATTCACCAATGGAGGCAGGCATGGCAGAACAACAAAAAGTGGTGCTCGTGATTGGTGCGGGGGATGCTACTGGCGGCGAGATCGCCAAGCGCTTTGCCCGCGAGGGCTACATTGCCTGTGTTACCCGGCGCCAGGCAGAAAAGTTGCAGCCGCTGCTGGACGATATCCGCGCTGCTGGTGGCCAGGCCCACGGTTTTGGCTCCGATGCGCGCAAGGAGGAGGAGGTAGCGGCGCTGGTCGAAACCATCGAGCGTGATATCGGCCCGATCGAAGCCTTTGTGTTCAACATTGGTGCCAATGTGCCCTGTAGCGTACTTGAGGAAACCCCGCGCAAGTATTTCAAGATCTGGGAAATGGCCTGTTTTGCCGGTTTTCTCACCGCCCAGGCGGTGGCCCGGCGCATGGTCCAGCGCGAGCGCGGCACCATCCTGTTCACCGGCGCCACCGCTGGCACCCGTGGCGCGGCGGGCTTTGCGGCATTCGCCGGGGCCAAGCACGCCCTGCGTGCCTTGGCGCAGAGCATGGCGCGCGAGCTGGGGCCGCGCAACATA
Organism: Pseudomonas sp. B19(2017); assembly: GCF_002113165.1. Classification (NCBI taxonomy): domain Bacteria; kingdom Pseudomonadati; phylum Pseudomonadota; class Gammaproteobacteria; order Pseudomonadales; family Pseudomonadaceae; genus Pseudomonas; species Pseudomonas sp. B19(2017). Next base: position 47,804 of record NZ_NEJR01000020.1, on the reverse strand, counting down.
CATGTCGCCCACGTGGTGGTGGACGGTGCCATCGACACTGCTTTTATCCGTGACAATTTCCCCGAGCGCTACGCCCTCAAAGATCAGGATGGCATCCTTGACCCGGCCCATATCGCCGACAGCTACTGGTTCCTGCACGCCCAGCCCCGCGACGCGTGGACCTTCGAGCTGGACCTGCGCCCCTGGCTGGAACGTTGGTAAGCACTTTTCACCAAGCAAGGACCGTAACCATGCACAAGACTGTCGACTTCTTTTTTGACCTTGGCAGCCCGGCCAGCTACCTGGCCTGGACCCAGCTGCCTGAACTGTGTGCCCGCCAAGGGGCCACGCTGCGCTACCGGCCGATGCTGCTGGGCGGGGTTTTCCAGGCCACCGGCAATGCCTCGCCGGTCATGGTCCCGGCCAAGGGCCGTTACATGTTTACCGACCTGGCGCGCTTCGCCACCCGCTACGGGGTTCAGTTCGAGCTGCCGCCGGGGTTCCCGGTCAATACCTTGACCCTGATGCGCGGGGCAGTGGGCACTCAGCTGCGTTCGCCGGAGCGCTTCGAGGCGTTACTGGGGGTGCTGTTCAATGGCCTTTTCGTGCAGCGCCGCAACCTGGGCGATAGCGCCGTCCTCGACGATACGCTCAGCCAGGGCGGCTTCGACCCGCAGGCATTTCGCGCGCTGGCGGCTGATGAGGAGGTGAAGGCTGCGCTCAGGCACGTGACCGAAGAGGCCGTGGCGCGCGGGGTGTTTGGTGCGCCGACCTGCTTTGTCGGTGACCAGATGTTCTTCGGCCAGGACCGCCTGGACTTTGTCGAAGAGGCCCTGCGTGAGGGCGCAAGCAGCCGTTCCAGCTGAGTGCGTGTGGGAGCGGGCGTGCCCGCGAAGGCCCCCGCACGGTGCCTGGCACCGGCTGCGCCGGTGTTCGCGGGCATGCCCGCTCCCACAAAGACCGCGTACGTCGGGGCTGGGAAAGGGCAGCCCCTTCACCACGCAATCAGAAGTTCGCCGGGGTATTGGCGCTGATGATCTCGGCCTCGTCCGGGCCGATGTTCTTGAAGCTGTGCGGCAGGGTGGTGGGGATGTAGTACCCGTCGCCCGAGTTGAGCACGCTCACCTGGCCATCGACCCACAACTCGACGGTGCCGCGGGTGACCAGGCCACACTCTTCGCCTTCGGCATGCACGATCGGTTCGCCCGAATCGGCACCCGGTGCATACAGTTCACGCAGCATGCGCATCTGCCGGCCTTCGACGCTGGCGCCAACCAGCAGCATGCGCAGGCCGTTGCGGCCCAGGTCTGGCTGTTCGCCGCCTCGGAACACGTAACGCTCTTCGCGCACCGGCTCGTCGAAACTGAAGAACTCCGCCAGGCTCATCGGAATGCCTTCGAGCAGTTTTTTCAGGGAGCTGACCGAAGGGCTGACGCGATTCTGCTCGATCTGCGAGATCGTCGAATTGGTCAGCCCGCTGCGGCGGGCCAGTTCCCGTTGGGAGAGGTTGTTGCGTTCACGCACCAGTTTGAGTCGCGTCCCCGTGTCCATAGCCGCCTTGTAATCAGAGGTGTCAATAATAATGAGCGATGCGCATTAAAACACACTCTGCACGCTTGCGCGCTGTGCTTGTCAGGCCCGCTGATCGCGTGGCATCGGCCATAAGCCGACCAGCAGCAACAGCGCCGCCACCGCCAGGAATGGCAAGCGTGGATCGAGCGCATAGGCCAGGGTGCCGGCCAGCGGCCCGATCACTGCGCCCATGCCCTGGGCAGCACCGATGGAGCCGGCCGTGGCGCCTTGCTCGGAGGCGTGCATGGCATTGGCCGCCAGCGCCGAAAACGCCGGGAAGACAAAGCCCATGCCAGCCGCCGCGACGAAATAGCAAACCCACAGCCAAGGCGCCGTGGTGGCCAGCGAGCCGCAGGCAAAACCCAGGGCCGAAACCGTGGCACCAACCCGGATCATCTTCAACGGCGGCCATTCCAGCTGGCGCAGCAGCACCTGCGCCATGATCAGCGCCACACCTACCGTGGTCAGGGCGATGCCGGCGGCCTGGGCAGCTTCGGCAGGGCCCAGGTGCAGGCGGTCGAGGGCAAAGAAACCGACAATGATCTGCGATACCGTGACGCTGAGCATGGCGCTGAACGCCACCAGCAAGGGCCGGCGCAGGCGCGGGTCGTTCAGCCGCACCGGGCTGGGGGCATGGCTGTGCGGCAGCGCTTGCGGCTTGAGGGTGAACAGAAGGACCAGGAAGGCACTGGCCGGCAGCAGCGACATGATATGGAACGGCAGGCTCAGGCTATGCCGCGCCAGCAGCGCCGCCAGTGCCGGCCCAACCACCAGGCCGACGGCATTGGCCGCACCCAGCGAGGCCATGGCCCGGGCGCGTCGTTGCGGTTCGACATGATCGGCGATCAGCGCATTGCAACCTACCGGGATAGCAGCATAGAAAGCGCCAATACAACCGCGCGCGACCATGAGGCCGATAAAGGCCAGGGTCGCCCCCGGCAGCCAGCGCAGCGCGCCTTCGACGAACAGGCACAGCAGCCAGTAGGCGAGGGTGAAGCCGGCGCTGCCCAGCAGCAGGATGCGCCGTCGGCCCAGGCGGTCTGCGGCGCGCCCCCAGGGCCGCGCCAGCAGTACCCAGATCACGCCGGCCACGGTCACGGCGGCACCAGCTTGCCAGGTGGCCATGCCGAGCTGGCGAGCGATCGGGCCGATCAGGGCGACGAAGGCCATCATCGACATGGTACACGCCATGTTGGCCAGCAGCAGGGGGCGCAAGTCCAGGGTGCTGGTGGGTGCGAGTGTGGCAGGATCCTTTGCGGCATTCATAGGGCAGTCCGGGGTGGTATGGCGAATAGAAAAAGCCGATCTTGTTAGGAATCGTTATCGACTGTCGGCCCCTGGGCTGCCGAGCATCATTCGCTGCGGCGCAGTGGGCCAGGCCACATGCTACGCAACACGCCATCGCGGCGCACCCACGCGTGCACCAATGCCGCGCCCACATGCACCAGCACCGTGGCGAACAGCAGGTAGCCGGCCCAGCCATGGGCCTGACGCAGCACGGCATACAGCTGCAGGTCATGCGGGGCGATCGCCGGCAAGCCCAGCGGGCGCGGGTAGCCACCAGCCGACAGCATGGCCCAGCCCAGCAGCGGCATGGCAAGCATCAGGCCATAGAGCACCACGTGGGATGCCCCGGCGGCCCAGCGTTGCACGGTAGGCAGGTCGCGCGGCAGGGCCGGGTGGGGGAGTGCCAGGCGTACGCCGATGCGCAGCAGCACCAGTACCAGCAAGGCCAGGCCAGTCGCCTTGTGCAACCCGATCAGCACGGGGTGGCGCGGCGAAAGGTCGACGACCATGCTCACACCGATAAACAGCATCGCCAGGATCAGCACGGCCATCAGCCAGTGCAACAGGCGGGCGAGGGGGTGGAAGGCGTCGGTTTTCATGGGTGGGCTCCGGTGCCGAGCGATTCGCGGCTGCGGCGGTTGAAGGATTCCGAGTAGGCGGCAGAACGGGCGGCAAGGATCGGGTCGGCGGAGGGCTGGATCCCATGAGGCAGGATCAGCGGGTCGAAGTTGAGGTCGCGGCAGGCGCCTTGCTCGGGGCCGTCGACCTGCTCCAGTACCAGCGTGCCGGCGTCCACGCTGCGCCGCTCGGCAGGCCAGGGGCTGGCAGGGTCGTCCACCGCATCGCCAGGTTCCGCCAGCACCAGGCGCAGGGTCCAGCGTAGCGGGCCTTGGGCCAGGCGTTGCTGCAGGTCATGCTGCAGGAACTGTTTGTCATCGACTTGGCCAGGCAGTGCGGCAAACGCTGTTTGCGGCTCCAGTTGCCAGCGCACGGGGTGAGCCGCGCCGCTTGCGTCGATCAGGCGAAAGGCGTTGATGCTGTGGTACTGCGTGCTGGCGAAGCTGTTGCTGGGCTTGTAGCCCGCCGCCCATTGGCGAAACGCCGCGCTCTCCGGGTGGGCGGCGAAAAACGCTTGCAGTTTGCCCGGGTCCGGTTTGCCGGTGGCCGGGTCTGGCGCCCCCGCCAGCACTTGCTCATAGAAGGCTTGTGGCGTGCTTACCGCCAGCACCGGAGGGTTGTTCATGCCAGTACGCCAGACCTGCCCGTCGTCGGTGCTCAGCTCGATGGCCAGGCTGCGCACCGGTATGCCGGTGTCCGGCGCGAACGGGTTGGCACCGCCGATGGCGAAACGGCCGGTCACCGGCACCCGCGGCTGGCTGAACGCCCGCGCCGTGGACAGGCTGGCGGCCTGCCCGCTGGGCTGGAAGTAGCCGCTGACGCACAGGCCTTTGGCGTGGTTCTTGCGGTAACCCGGGTAATGCCCGGCCTGGGCTTCGAAGGTGTCGATGATGCGCTGCGGGGTCAGGCGGGGCTCGCCGAGCCAGCCGGCGGCATAGGCAAAGGCGGCGCCCGCGCCCAGCACCACGGCGCCGATGGCGGCCAGGCGCAGGGCCTTGGCCGGGCCGTGCAGGGGTGAGTTCATGGTGATGGTCCGGTTCAGTGAAGGTGCAGGTACGACGGCGCAGGGAAAAACTTATTCCCTCGCCGGGAATAAAATTTCCTCACAGGCGTCTGCCTCTTACACTGACAGCCCCAAAGGCCGGGACTTTGCCATGCATGATCTGGACGACCACCAGTGGCGCGAGCTGCTGGCCCGCCTGCGCCGCTTTGCCGTGTGGCTGACCCGTGAGTCGGGCAGCGCCGACGACCTGGTGCAGGCCACGGTCGAGCGGGCCTTGAGCCGGCGCGACCAGCAACGCGACGCCGATGCCCTGCGGGCCTGGCTGTTCACCATCCTGTATCGGCTGTTCCTCGACGGTAAGCGCCGTGAGCGCCTGCATGCGCGCTGGTTGTCCTGGTTCGGCCGCGCCGAGCGCGACGACGAGCCGGTCGGCGGCAACCTCGAGGCGATTGTGCTGGCCCAGGCCGATTTGCAGGCCTTTGCCCGGCTCACAGCTGAGCAGCGGGCGTTGCTGCTGCTGGTCAGCATCGAAGGTTTGAGCTACAAGGAGGCCGCCCTGGCCCTGGGCATTCCGATCGGCACTGTGATGTCGCGCCTGTCGCGCGCCCGCAATGCCTTGCGCGAACTGACCGAGGGCAACCCACAGCCACCGGCCTTGCGGAGACTGAAATGACCCGCCTGATCCCCAGCGAAGATGAATTGCATGCTTACGTCGACGAACGCCTGGAGCCTGTGCGCCGGGCCGAGGTGCAGGCCTGGCTGGCGGCCAACCCGCAGGCTGCGGCCAAGGTAGAGGGCTGGCGTGCCGACGCTCGCCGCCTGCGTACGGCGCTGGCCGGGTTTGGCGATGTGCCAGGGGCTGCGCAGCTGGACCTGAGGCAGTTGCGCCGGCAATTGCGCCAACGCCGCCAGCGGCGCTGGGCCACGGCGGCGGTGTTGTTGTTGGCGGTCGGTGTGGGCGGCCTGGGCGGCTGGCAGGTGCGCGACGCGACCTTGGCGCGTGGCGACCTGCCGATGGCAGATGCCGTCCAGGCGCACCGTTTGTTCGCCGGCAGCCAGGCCCTGGATATCCAGGCCAGCGACCCGGGCCGGTTGCGCGACTGGCTGGGGCGCCATTTCAGCCGCGTGGGCCAGTTGCCGGACCTGGCGGGTTATGGCTTCAAACCGGTGGGCGCGCGCCTGCTCAGCAATGAGCAGGGGCCGGCGGCGTTGCTGGTGTTCGAGGATGCCAAGGGCCAGCGCATCAGCCTGTTCCTGCGCTCACCAGGTGATCACTATCGGCGCATGCCGGACGGGCATCGCGTGGATGGCCAGCTGGAGGCGAGGTATTGGTCGCATGGGGCCTACAACTTTGCTCTGGTCAGCGCGGCGGACGATGTACGCGGGGCGGGGGTGGGGGAGGCGTTGCGGTTGGGGTTGTAAGCAAGGAAGGTTGCTTGAACCGTCTTCACTCCTGTCATTTCGGGGCCGCTTTGCGGCCCATCGCCGGCAAGCCAGCTCCCACCCCGACCGTATTGACCCCAAACCATGGGCAGTACCTGTGGGAGCTGGCTTGCCGGCGATGGGCTGCGTAGCAGCCCTGGGCGATCAGCTCAATTCCAGCCAGATCGGCGCATGGTCCGAGGGCTTTTCCATCCCGCGCAGTTCATAGTCCACACCCGCATCCTTGATCCGCGGCACCAGGTGCTGCGAGGCCATGATCAGGTCGATGCGCAGGCCGCGCTTGGGCTCGTCCTCGAAGCCGCGGCTGCGGTAGTCGAACCAGCTGAAGCGGTCGGTCACCTCCGGGTACAGATGGCGGAAGCTGTCCACCAGCCCCCAGCCTTTCAAACGTTCCATCCACTCGCGCTCTTCTGGCAGGAAGCTGCACTTGCCGGTCTTGAGCCAGCGCTTGGCGTTGTCCGGGCCGATGCCGATGTCGCAGTCCTGCGGCGAGATATTCATGTCGCCCATCACCAACAGTGGCTGGTCATTGCGGAACTGGCCTTCCAGCAGCGCCTGCAGGTCGCTGTAGAAGCGCTGCTTGGCCGGGAACTTGGTGGGGTGGTCACGGCTTTCACCTTGGGGGAAGTAGCCGTTCATGATGGTGATCGGGTTGCCTTCGGCATCGGCGAAGGTGCCCCAGATGAAGCGGCGCTGGGCGTCTTCCTCATCGCTGGCGAAGCCCTTGTACAGGCTCAGCGGCGCCTGGCGCGACAGCAGGGCCACGCCATAGTGGCCCTTCTGACCATGGTAATGCACGTGGTAGCCCAGCGCCTGCACGTCGGCCAGCGGGAACTGATCGTCACTGACCTTGGTTTCCTGCAGGCCGATCACGTCCGGCTGGTGCTTTTCGATCAGCGCCGCCAACTGGTGCGGGCGGGCGCGCAGGCCGTTGATGTTGAAACAGACGATCTTCATGGAAAGACAATCCTGGTAAAAGGCGCGATGCTAGCCGACATCGCTTGCCATCACCAGCATGGCGGCTTCGGCAGGCTGCTGCTAACGTCCTTCCCAGGGCACCGTACGCCCATTCCAGGAGGACTGCCCGCAATGCCCGAAACCACTGCCGTTCCGGCCCGAGTCTGCCTGCTCGATGATGGCTACAGCCGCGAGGCGCGTTCGCTGTTGTACAACGCCTACCGTCATGAACCTACCTTCGCCTACATCTTCGAGGCCCAACGCCCAGGTTATGAGCAGCGCCTGCGGGTGATGGTGCGCGAATGGGTACGCCAGCATTTCTATCTGCAGTTGCCTGCCATCGGCCTGCTGCTGGAGGATCGCCTGATCGCCCTGGCGCTGATCGTGCCGCCGCTGCGCCGGCTGGGGGTGGCCGACAGCTGGGCCTGGCGCCTGCGTATGGTATTGGGTACCGGCCTGCGCTGCACACGCCGCTACATGGACTACCAGGCCGCCCTGGCCAGCTGCCTGCCCACCGATCAGGTGCATGTGCTGCCGCTGTTGGGCGTGCACCCGCAATTTCAGGGCAAGCACTACGGTGAGCAATTGTTACAAGCTGTTCATGACTGGTGCGCAGAGGACCCTGGCACCCAAGGTGTGGTGCTGGACACCGGCAACGAGCACTACCTGGCCTTTTACCAACGCCAGGGTTATGAGGAAATTGGCGAGGTAGCTGTAGGACCAATCCGGGAGAGGGTGTTCTTCCATCCCAATCCGGTCTCCTCCAGTTCTGCTTTTGCCTGAGCAGACAGTGCGGCGGCTCCCATGAGCGCCCGGCTCTGGTAGCATGCGCCGCATGACGTATTCAGGAAGATTGACCTGGGGCCTGGTTATCTGGGCCGCCAGTTTCGCAGCATGGGGCCAGAGCGAGTTGCTGGTAAAGGTCAAACCGGCCAACAAAGCGCTCAAGGCCAATGTCGAAGGCTATATCGGTACCCTTGGCAACCGCGATGAAGAAGCACTGCTTCGTTTCAGTCGCGGCGCCCAGGAGCAGGCGCGCAAAGCCGCGCAGGCACTTGGCTACTACCAGGCGCGGATCGACACCGAGGTCAAGCCCGCCAGCGAGGCTGACCGTTCCCCGCAACTGATCATCACCATCGACCCCGGCGAGCCAATTCGCCTGCGCAACGTGACCGTGCGCATCGAAGGCCCCGCCAGCGAGATGAAAGCCTTTCGCGTGCCCGACAGCAAGGCCCTGCGCGCGGGCGAACAGCTCAACCACGGACATTACGAAGATGCCAAGCGGCTGATCCAGAATCAGGCGTCGCGCTATGGCTTCTTCAGCGGGCGTTTCAGCCGCCAGCGCCTGGCGGTCGACCCCCAGGCCGGGGTGGCCGATATCGAGCTGGTCTACCAGAGCGGCCCGCGCTATCACCTGGGCGCCGTCACCTTTGGTGGCGACACACCGCTGGACGACGACCTGCTGCAGCGCATGGTCTCGTTCAAGCCGGGTACACCTTACGACTCGGAACTGATCGCCGAGCTGAACAATGACCTGCAATCGAGCGGCTACTTCGAAGGCGTGCGCGTGGATGCTGCGCCCACCGCCGCCGTGGGCGAAGAAATCCCGGTGGATGTCCGCCTGGAAACCCGCAAGCCGCGCACCATGGGCCTGGGCCTGGGCTTCTCGACCGACGTCGGGCCACGCGGCAAGGCCAACTGGACCCGCCACTGGGTCAACCCGCAGGGCCATAGCTACGGCTGGGAAACCGAACTGTCGGCACCCCGGCAGAACGTCGGCCTTTGGTACGACATCCCCCTCGACCCGCCGCTGACCGACAAGTTGCGCTTTGCCGGCGGCTACCAGAACGAAGAAATTGCCGGCACCGATACCCTCAGCAAGCTGCTGACGGTGGGCCCTGAGTGGCACAGCAAGCTGCCCAGCGGCTGGCAGCGGGTGATTTCTCTCAAGTACCAGCGCGAGGAGTACCGCCTGGGTGATGACTCAGGGCTGAGCAACCTGTTGATGCCCGGGGTGAGTTACGCCTTCCTGCGCAGTGACAACCGTATCGACCCGCATAACGGTTACCGTCTGCAGTTCGATGTGCAGGCGGCCAAGGAAGGGCTGGTCTCCGACACCAACCTGCTGCATGGCAACGTGCTGCTCAAGGGCCTGACCACCCTTGGCCATAACCACCGCCTGCTCGGCCGGGTGCAGTTCGGTGGCAGCGCGACCAATGGCTTCAAGAACAACATTCCGCCGTCGCTGCGCTTTTTCGCCGGTGGCGACCAGAGCGTGCGTGGCTACGACTACCAGACCCTGTCGCCGAAGAACAGCGACGGCGACCGCATTGGCGGGCGCTATCTGGTCGCCGGCAGTGTCGAGTACCAGTATTCGCTGACCGAAAAGTGGCGGCTGGCTACCTTCGTCGACCAGGGCAACTCGTTCAATGACCTGGAGCTCCCAAGCCTCAAGACCGGTGTCGGTTTTGGCGTGCGCTGGGTGTCGCCGGTCGGGCCGCTGCGCCTGGACCTGGCCAAGGCGCTGGACGATGAAGGAGGAATTCGCCTGCACTTTTCCATGGGGCCTGAGCTGTGAAACGCGTGACCAAGTACATTCTGGCGGGCCTGCTCGGGGCAGCCGCAAGCCTTGGCCTGGCACTCGGCCTGCTTCTTGGGACCGAAGCCGGCAGCCGCTGGGTGCTGGGCAAGGTGCCGGGGCTTGAGGTGGCTGACTTCCAGGGCCGCCTGGCCGGAAGCTGGCAAGCCAGCCGGCTGAGCTGGGCCGATGCCGGCAACACAGTGGAGGTACAGGCACCGCTGCTGGCCTGGTCGCCGGCATGCCTGCTGCGCTCTACCTTGTGCATTGACCACTTGCAGGCGCAGCGCATTGACATGGCCTTTACACCCAGCGCCGAATCGGCCGACAGCGGCCCGTTGCAGTTGCCGGCCCTGCGCTTGCCGCTGGCCATCGAACTGGGTGAGGTCAAGGTTGGCCAGTTGCGCATGGATGGCAGCGACCTGCTTGGCGACCTGGAATTGCAGGCGCACTGGACCAATACCGGGCTGCGCATCGACAGCCTGCACCTGCAGCGCGATGACCTGCAACTGAACCTGCAGGGTGACCTGCAGCCTGAAGCCGACTGGCCGGTGCAACTTCAGGCGCAGCTGCAACTGCCCTCAGTAGACGGCAAACCGTGGCAGCTGGCGCTGACCGCCACCGGCGAGTTGCAGAAGACCCTGAAACTCGCCGGCACCAGCAGCGGTTACCTCGACGCCACGCTGAGCGGGCAATTGCAGGCGTTGGCCGAGCACCTGCCGGCGACCTTGCAGATCCGCGCCGAGGCATTCAAGCCGGCTGCCTCGTTACCTGACACTTTGCAGTTCAACCAGCTCAAGCTCGATGCCAGCGGCGATCTGCTCAAGGGCTATCAACTGTCGGGGGCGGCCAGCCTGCCGGCCGAGCAGTCGCCGATCGCCTTGCTGTTGTCCGGGCTGGTAGACAGCAAAGGCGCCAGGCTCGATGCCCTGGACCTGAACGCCAGCGATACCCAGCGGGTCAGGTTGCAAGCCACGGCTGACTGGCAGCAAGGCCTGGTTGCCGACGCCCAATTGGACTGGCAGGACTTCCCGTGGCTGCGCCTGTATCCACTGGAAACGCCGCCGGAGGTGACACTCAAGCGCTTCATGGCCCAGGTGCATTATCGCGATGGCAACTACCAGGGCACCTTCAATGGCGACCTGGATGGCCCGGCCGGCGCGTTCAGCCTGGCCAGCCCGTTCGAAGGTGACCTGAGCCAGGTGAAGCTGCCGCAGTTGGCGCTGAGTGCCGGGCAAGGCAAGGCTGCCGGCAGTGTCGCCGTGCGCTTTGCCGACACCCTGGCCTGGGATGTCGACCTGCAGTTGTCGGCGCTCGACCCGGCCTATTGGCTGGCCGAGCTGCCGGGCACCCTGGCGGGGCCGCTGCGCAGCAAAGGCGAAATGAAAGGCGACGCCCTGAGCCTCGATGCCCAGCTTGACCTGAAAGGCCGTTTGCGCGGTCAGCCGGCAATGCTCAAGGTGGAGGCCCAAGGGGCAGGGCAGAGCTGGACCTTGGGCGCGCTGGCAATCCAGCTGGGGGATAACCGCATCAATGGCAGTGGCAGCCTGCAGCAACGCCTGGCCGGGCGGGTCGACCTCGACCTGCCGCGCCTGGGCCAGTTGTGGCCAAGGTTGCAGGGCCAGGTCAAGGGCCGGCTGGATGTCGCCGGTACCTTGCAGGCTCCGCAAGGTACGCTGACCCTGCAGGGCCAACGGCTGGCCCAGGCGGAAAACCGCTTGCAGCAGCTGGACCTGGATGCCCGCCTGGACAATGCCCAGCGTGGCGTGATCGAGCTCAAGGCCAGCGGCATTCACCTGGGTGACACGGCATTGGGCACCTTGCAGGCCAACGGCAAAGGCGACATTCGCCAGCAAGCGCTGACCCTTGCGCTGGATGGCCCGCAACTCAAGCTCGACCTCGGCCTTGATGGGCAGCTGAACAATGGCGACTGGCGTGGGCGCCTGGCCAGCGGGCGGGTCCAGGCCGGCGGCCAGGACTGGCAGTTACAGGCGCCGGCGCGCCTGCAGCGGCTGGCCAGCGGGCAGCTGGACTTTGCTGCGCATTGCTGGCGCTCCGGCCAGGCCAGCTTGTGTGGCGACGATCAGCGCCTGGCCCCCGAGCCACGCTTGCGCTACCACCTCAAGCAGTTCCCGCTGGACAGCCTGGCCCAGTGGCTGCCGAAGGACTTCGCCTGGCAGGGCCTGCTCAATGCCGACATCAATCTGGACATCCCGGCCAGTGGCCCCAAGGGCAACATCGTTGTCGACGCCAGTGGCGGTACCCTGCGCGTGCGCGACAAGGACCGCTGGCTCGACTTCCCGTACCAGGCGCTGCGCCTGGACAGCACGCTGGCGCCACGGCGCATCGATACCCGCCTTGCGTTCCGCGGCGAGCGCCTGGGCGAGCTGAACGTCAACACGCGCCTTGATCCACTGGGCAAGAACAAGCCGCTGTCGGGTGATTTCCGCCTGGCCGGCCTTGACCTGTCGGTGGCGCGCCCGTTCGTGCCGATGGTCGAGCGCCTCGCCGGACAGCTCAATGGCAGTGGCCGGTTGTCGGGCACCTTGCTGGCACCCCAGGTCAACGGCAATCTGATGCTCAGCGGCGGCGAAGTCAGTGGCGCCGAGCTGCCGGTCAGCCTCAAGGACCTGTCATTGCAGGCCTTGATTGCCGGCGAGCAGGTACAGCTCGATGGCGGATGGCGCAGTGGCGAGGCGGGGCGGGGCCAGTTGAGTGGCAACCTCACCTGGGGCCAGGCGTTGGGCATGGACTTGCGTCTGCAAGGCCAGCAGCTGCCCGTCACGGTCGAGCCCTATGCGACACTGGAGGTCGCCCCCGACCTGAGCTTGCGCCTGATCGACGACAAGCTGGCGGTGACCGGCAAGGTGCAGGTGCCCAAGGGCACGATCACTGTACGCGAGCTGCCACCGTCCACGGTCAAGGTCTCTGATGACACGGTGATCGTCGGCCAACAGACCGAAGAGGGCAAGCCACCCATGGCGATGGCCATGGACATCGATGTCGAGGTGGGCCGCGACAAGCTTTCGTTCAGCGGATTTGGTCTCACGGCCAACCTGCTGGGCCATGTGCACATCGGCGACAACCTCGACACCCGTGGCGAGCTGAGCCTGGCTGACGGCCGCTACCGTGCCTACGGCCAGCGCCTGACCATCCGCCGTGCGCGGCTGCTGTTCGCAGGCCCGATCGATCAGCCGTACCTGGACATTGAAGCGATTCGCAAGGTCGATGACGTTATTGCCGGTATTCGCCTGAGCGGCAGCGCCGAGCAGCCCACCAGCAAAGTGTTCTCGGAACCGGCCATGAGCCAGGAGCAGGCGCTATCGTACCTGGTACTGGGGCGGCCCCTGGGCGCCTCCGGCGAGGACAATAACATGCTCGCCGAGGCAGCCTTGGGCCTGGGCCTGGCAGGTAGCGCCGGCATCACCGGTAGCCTGGCCTCGAGCCTGGGCATAGATGACTTCCAGCTGGACACCGAAGGTTCGGGCAATACCACCAGCGTGGTTGCCAGTGGCAACCTCACCGAGAAACTGAGCCTGCGCTACGGGGTGGGGGTGTTCGAGCCCGCGAACACCATTGCATTGCGCTACAAGCTGAGCAAGAAGGTCTATCTCGAGGCAGCCAGCGGGCTGGCCAGCTCACTGGATATCTTCTACAAAAGGGATTTCTAGTGTGCTGTTTCGCAAATGGCGCAGTGGCGAGTCAGGCTGCGTCATAGAGCCACGGCAGCTTGCAGGCCTTGTTCTCAGCGAGTAGCAACCTGCCGTTGCCGTCGTAAACGAATGCCTTGCTGTTGTTCTCGTTGTGTGGGCGCACGAGCTGACCGAGCTATTCTCATTGAAAGGTGACGGTGGTGTCATTGGAGTTGTGGCGTTGATCATTCGAATGCGATCCATAAACCCCACCTACTACAAGATGGGGCCTAAGGTTATCGTCGATCGATACTGTGTGCCGCAGTAGCTGAGTAGCACGTTGTCGTTGATCTTGTGTGGCGAGTGCTGGTTCGGTCCCGGTGGCGCGTCGGGGTCCAGCAGGTTGCTCGCCGGGTCGAAGGCGAATGTCTCCTTGCTGTAGTTGTGGGTGGCTTCGAGTAGCCGGCCCACGGGGTTGTTGTTGCCCGCTAGGTCGTAAAACCGCTGCAGCTTCCAGTCCCTATTCTCGGCGAGCAGCAGTCTGCCGTTCCCGTCGTAAGCGAAGGTTTCGGTTTCCCATTCTTTGCCGCCACGCTGCCCAGCGTGCTTTCGACCAAACGGCCTATGGGGTCGTAGTCGAAGTGCGTGCGGTAGTAGGGCGTCGACCCTTAGTTGGGTCGAACGCCTTGATGGATGATTGTGGTTGCAGATATTAGTCCGTTTACCTGTTTGATGTAGTGTGTAAACGATTTTAAAGAGTCATGTATTAATTGAGTGGTGCCTCAAGGCTGTTACTGTTAAGGTGTGTTGGTTGGTTTTTTCTCATTGATTTCGCTCAACAATAAGTCGCCATGATCGTTCTCGGCGAGAATCCAGGTTAGTTCTTTGTTTACTATGTAGTATTCGAAATATCTGCATTCGTTAAGTATGTGAGGTACTTTCTCTAGTGGTGCGCTGAAAATAAATTTATTTTCATTGTCTTCATCGATTATTAGCCAAATATCTTTAGTGCTGGCTGGGGCTAGCTCGCTTAAATGCATGGGCGCGGAGTTGTCATCAAAAACCTGAATTGTGGGTGTTGTTGAAAATGATAGCCACCAGGCTCTTGGGTTGCCTCTAACAAACTTTTTTTCAATATCTTTCAAGAATGCTTCTTTGTTTTTTGGTTCTTCATACGGTAGCCCGTGCTTGCTGAAGGCTAAAGATAGTTCGTCGTGTAACGTTAGGTTGGTAGCGTTCATAAATTTATCTAGGTCAAAAACTCCGGCTATCAGGCTATTTAGCTTTGTCGCTGTTTGGTGCCTATAGGGTGCTCGTTGTAAAGATTGTCAGTCGGGTCGTTGATGCCAAGTATGTGTCGTGGCTCGGCAGGATTCGGCTTGTGAATGAAAGTTATCTCATCAATCAATTCATCGCCTTCTTTCGCAAATATTGAGATGTATCGCTCTACTTTATGATTCATGGTTCGCCGTTGAGGTTAGTATTAGCCATTGACCTAATTACTACGCCTCCGTGAGTGGTTGCGTCACCCATCCTCACAATGTTCTTCACATAAAATCTCTCCTGAGAAATCGCTGCAAATCTATGTTGCTTGCTGTTGTTGTGTTTACGTGTGTATCACGAAGTGATGGAAAGTCGTGGTGGCCTGAGCTCTGTCAGTTGATGCGTTGGCGGGCATTGGGGCGGAGCATCAATTGATGCTCCGTTCAATATCATTACAAATATGGCTGTCGAAGTACTGCAAATACTCTGACGAATTCTTCGTTGCATGCGTCGTCGAAAAATCTACTTTCGTAGAAGGAGAATATAGGTTCTAAGTGGCATTCTATAAATATTTCTCTGATCAAGTTTAATTCCGGCGAATTTTTTTGTGATCCACTTGAGGTTAAGCGTTTTAAGAAGACTTCTCTTGACTCTCTTGCGTGTATAAAGAAATGAGGTATCGGGGGTTCTTCAGGGTTGGTTGTGGTGAAATCAGTAAAGGTTAACGCGTAGAATCGGGTGTTAGTGCGAATTCTGTTTAGTCGAGCGAAAAGCATGGCTGAGTTTAAAGTGAAAAAAGCAGTGTTTACTAAGAATGCTGTGATGGCTGGAGTTTGGAATTCGCGGGTTAGTTTGGATATTTTTTTGTATCGAGATACAAGAGGGATCTCCTCAAATGATTCGTATTCGTCAAAGAATGTGCTTATTTCGTTCCAGGGTTCGTTCTGAGTTATTTCTTTGAAAGTGCTTTGTATGTTCATCATTTTTCAATTTCCCAGCCATGAGTATTAAGCCATTCTATCGTCTTTTTCGAGAATGTGACTTCTCCTTTTCCTTTGTCGTGAATGGATCCGTCTTGGTTGTACCCCGAGCCGCAGGGGCAATGTGCATGCCATTGGCTTTTGGGTACGTCCTTTTCCGGGGCGTCAATTCTTGTAATTTCCGTGGGAGCTTGTTCTCTTCTTACTTTCTGTTGTGCTTGTTTTTCTTGAAGACGCCGCACGACAATTTGCAATAAAGAATTAATAGCCAAACACCACCAGGGCGTTTAAACCGCGAACTTCGTGGGAAGTTTCCTACAAGCCACCCCGATCAATTTTTATTGCATCGGGCTCAACCTCCTTAAATAGAGCGCTCGAAACAATAAACATGAAGTTTAAAGATTGGTTCATGCAGGAGCTGCAGACCCTCCGGGAGCTGGGTGACGACTTTGTCGAAGACGAGCCGCGCCTGGCGCCTTTCTTGGGGCGCACCGCTTCGGACCCGCAAAGTGAGCACGTGTTGGAACACTTCGCCTTCCTGACCGCTCGCCTGGTCATGAAACTTGAAGACCACCTGCCCGAGCTGACACACCCCTTGCTGCAACTGCTCTACCCCAATGTGCTGCGGCCGCTGCCGAGCATGACGGTGATGCAGTTCCAGCCAGTCGACCATGCGCTGAGCGAAACCCAGGTGCTGGCCAAAGGCACACCGGTGTTCTCCCGGCCGGTTGAAGGTGTGAGCTGCGAATTCCGCACGTGTGCGGAGCTGGCCATCGCACCGCTGGAGATCCGCCGCATCACAATGCAGCCAAGTGCCGACGCCCCTGTGGTGCGCATCGACCTGGGCGCTCTGTCCGAACAGCCACTGCGGCGCATGAAGTGCGACCACTTGCAGTTCCATCTGGCTGGTGGCGGCCGCAACGCACTGAACCTCTATCAGTGGTTGGCGCAGCATCTGGACAAGCTCTATCTGCACATCGGCCAGCAACGCTTTGCGCTGCCGCCTTCGGTGACCTTCGTCGGTTTCGAGGTCGATGAAGCCCTGCTGCCAAGCGCAGGCGAGCAGATGGACGGCTACCGCATCCTGCACGAGTTCTTTTGCTTTCCCGAGCGCTT
This sequence comes from Pseudomonas sp. B19(2017), assembly GCF_002113165.1. NCBI lineage: Bacteria > Pseudomonadati > Pseudomonadota > Gammaproteobacteria > Pseudomonadales > Pseudomonadaceae > Pseudomonas > Pseudomonas sp. B19(2017). The sequence goes on along the minus strand of NZ_NEJR01000020.1, from coordinate 31,376 downwards.
CCATGGCTTTCGCATCGAGGGACTGGGGGCCTACTGGCCGGATGAAGCTGCCGAACAAATCCAGTTGGAGTTGCGCTTCAACGCCCCCTTTCCGACTGACATCCTGATCGATCCGACGACGGTCCTGCTCAACTGCATCCCCGCCATCAACCTGTTCACCTGCCCGGCCAAGCCTATCCCGCTGAATGCAGAGGCAATCCGTGACCGCATACACGTGGGCCGGCAAGGCAGCGATAAGGATGAGATCTTCAGCGTCGATCGTGTCAGCAGCCAACGCCAGAGATCCAAGGACCACGTACAGGAGTTCACGCTTTTCGAATCACTGCACCGCAATTTCCCACTGGGTGAGCGAATACCCACCCGCTACTACCAGCTGGATATCGAGCAGGAACCGGTCAACGACACGGTGCAACACAAGATCCGCCTGGTGCATCACAACCTTGAACCCTATCTGGGCGAACAGGAAGAACTGAGCATCGATCTGACCTGCAGCAACGGCGCTCTGGCGCAGCAGCTCAAGGTGGGCGAGATCGACCTGACGACCCAGGACACGCCGTCGTTCGTCACCTATCGCAACCTGACCCCGCCCACTCGCAGCTACCCGCCGATGCTGCAAAGCGGTGGCCAGGGTGAGCGTCACTGGGCGCTGATCTCCAACCTGGCCTTGAACAATTTGTCGCTGTCCTCCCCAGCTGCGCTCGCCTCAGTCCTGCGAGTGTACGACTTCGTTGGTGTCCATGACCTGCAACAAGCCCGCAGGACCGCCCAGCGCCTATGCGAGCCGCCATGCCTACGAGATGGCGGACTACCGCGTCGAAGATGCATTGGGTCGGGTGTTTACAGGAAAGCTGGATAGCGAGGGATTCGCTAGCGTGGCCGGGCTCGCTGCTGGACCGGCCAAGGTGACATTGGGCAAGGATCCGACTGACACATGGTCGCCAGCGAGCGAGATCAAAGAGCCTAGCGATGCTGCGGTTAGTTCGAAAACCGCTGAGCTCGCAGCCAGGGCGGTCGAGCAGGTTGCAACTGCAGTCCTCTCGAATGCTGCATCCCCCAATTCCTCGATAGCCAAGGGGCTGCTCAACCAACCCCTTGTGAACCGCGCCTCCGAAGAACTGGAGACCTTAGTCACCGCCGCCGCGGGGAAAACAAGACTATGACCGCACCTTCCACACGTCCACACGAGACGGCCGTCGCACCTATCAGAGAGATCCCCCCGGAAGACATTGAAGAAAGTGCGAACAATGTTGACCTCTGGCTCAGGCAACTCAGCGAAAACAGGCTGACCCTCGCCGATCTGAAGATGGCGGCTGAGTTCATTCCCATCGCTAACAACATCATGGCGGCTGTAGACGCCGTCAGCGATATGATCACGCTCGCAGAGAACGAAAACAGAACGCTGCTCGACTGGGTCAGCCTCGGCATAAACCTGATAGGCGTAATTCCAGTCCCGCCCGTGATGGCCTTTGCAAGAAAGAGCCTAAGACCTGCCCTGCACCTAGCCAAGCAGCAGGTCAAAGCAAATCCGAAAGCAGCAATCGGCGAAACCATAGTAACCGTTCTGACCGGACACTTGAACGCGACAATCCTCGGCGAGCTGGAGAACTTCGTCGCCTTCGCAGAAGCCGAACTGTCGCAAATGCTTGCGAAATGCGGCGCGTCTGCGAAGACATTGATGCTTACGATCGCCAAGGGTATCGACGACTTCCTGAAAGGACAGCTGAAGCATGCGCCGGCAACCAAAAGTGACGATCTATCGTGGCTGGAGGAGATTGCAAAACATGCGACGCTTCCGCTGGAAGTCGCTACCGTTGCGGCGCTGAATAGCTTATCGAGACTGATCCCCCCTTACATAAAAGCAATTGGCTTCAAATACGTTGCATTACTTCGACACCTTGCTACCGAGGTGGAGCGAAATCTTAAGGACCTTGGCAACGCTCAAGTAGCCAACAGCATTGGCCACATCCTATTAATGCTGCGAAACGCCGCTGGGCGCAAACGTGCTCAGCTCAATACCAGTGTTCCTCCAACCGGCGTAAGGCAAGCCAGAGGGGTTAGTCGTCAGAACGAACTGGGCGCGATCAACAGGCAGCCTGGCCCGAGGCAGGATGCAAAGCCCGAGAAGAATGGCGCCTGCGCTAGTACATGCCACAACATCACTTTCGCGCGCGGCTCTGAGCAGTTAATTCACACTGATTTTACGCTTCCTGGACCCTTTCCAGTTTCGTGGGCGCGCAACTACCGATCCAGTCAGTCCGCCCTTGATGGTGGCCCATTGGGCACACCCATGGAGCTGACTGACGAGAATGGACAAATGGCTTGGAGCGGGAAATATAAGGCTTGGGGCTTAGTTGGAGAAAAAATAAGTGACATAGCCGAACCGACAGGCATAGACAATGCGTTGCGCTTTCAGGGACAGTACTTTGATATTGATACAAAACTGCATTACAGCAGGCATAGATATTACGACGCGAATATTGGCCGATTCATCAGCACGGATCCGATTGGATTAAAAGGAGGATTGAACCTATATACCTATGCACCCAACCCACTTGAGTGGATCGATCCACTAGGTCTGGCGAAAGTTAAACCAGGCGGCACGCCAAAGTGTTAGTGCTTATTTCATAGTGGTAGGAGTTGATAAGTAATTTCGGGTGCTGTTACTGTCTTTTGCGGTTCGTGCCTTGAGCGTGCGTCAATTCATCGAAAGTGCAGTCGGTAAGGTTTGCCGCTATGAAAGTGAAGAAGGACAGTCTGCTGCGTGGCTTATCGTTGTTGCAGCGTCAGGCGATGCCCGTAGTTGTTATCGCCACAGTGCTCTGCGTGGCAGCTGCCGTGATCGGGGTATGGTGGTGGGGGCCGCAGTGGCAGTGGCGTGACCAGCAGCCACTGGCCGAGCAGCCCATGCGTATTGCCGTCACCGTGCTGCTTGTGGTGTTACCGCTGCTGGTGTGGAGCGCGTGGGTGCACCGTCGCAATCGCTTGATCGTGCGAGAGCAGCAACGACAGCAGCGTGAGGTGGAGGACCCCTGCCTGGTGTACCTGCAGGCCCAGCAGCGCGCCCTCGATGGCAGCCTGACTCGCTTGCGCGACAGCCAAGGCAGCCGCGGGCATCGCTACGATGTGCCGTGGTACCTGATCCTGGGCGAAGAGAATGCGGGCAAATCGAGCTTTGTCAGCCGCTCGGACCAGCGCTTTGCCTTGGCTCGCACCGAGCGCAGTTCGACGCAACGGGCCAGCACCGATCCAGACCTGCTGTTCGATATTGACTGGTGGGTGGGGGACGATGCGGTGCTGATCGATCCGCCCGGCGAGTTCATCAGCCAACCGGAGCGGCCCGTGCCGGTTCCCGATCCGCTGCCGCCTCCGGCAACGCTTGCAGACGGTCAGAACGATGCGCCTGTACCTGCAGAGGCCGCTGCCCCCGTCGAGCTCAAGTCGGCCGATCGGCCAGGGCTGCCGGCAGGTATCGAGCGCCGCCTGTGGCGGCACATGATCGGTTGGTTGGCGCAGAATCGCAGTCGTCGGCCGCTCAATGGCGTGGTTCTGCTGGTGGACATGACCAAGCTGTCCGCGCAAACCGAAAAAGAGCGGCGTGACCTGGCCTTCGTGCTGCGCGCTCGCCTCACGGAACTGGGTGGCGAGTTAGGCACGCGCCTGCCGTTGTACGTGGTGATGAGCAAGTTCGACCTGCTGGACGGCTTTGAGGAACTGTTTGCCAAGCTGCCTGCACGCGAGCGCGAAGAGGTGCAGGGCTTCACCTTTACGCTGGCGTCGGTGAAGGATTTCGACAGCTGGCTGGAGGAGCTGGGCGAGGCCTACCAGCACTTCATCGAGCAGCTTGAGGACACGCTGGAATCCGCCAGTGGTGCGATGCCTCCAGCGGCGCGCAAACGTGCCTACTCGCTGCTCAGGGAGCTGAGTGGTGTCCGCAAGATGTTGCTGAGTTTCCTGGGCGAAGTGTTGAGCAGCAATCGATACACCACGCCTGCGCTGGTGCGAGGGCTGTACTTTTCCTCGGTCTACCAACGCGGCGAGGTACGTAACCTGCTCGCGGACGCCTCCGCTCGTGCTTTTGCCTTCAACCCACCGGCGCTGTCAACCAAGCCACAAGGCACCTCGGTGGTCTATTTCGCTCAGCAGCTGTTGCAACGTGTGATCTATCCCGAGGCTGGCCTGGCCGGCGACAACCAACGGGTGGTCGAGCATAAGGCCCGGTTGTTGAGAGGCGGCGCCATTGCTGCGAGCGTGTGCGGGTTGGCCATGGCCGGTGGTTGGCTGTACTTCTACAGCGTCAACCGTGACAAGGCCGAGCAGGTGCTGGAGAAAAGCCAGGCGTTCACCAACACCCGCGCCGACGGCAAAGGTGACCTGACCGGGCGCAGCCTGCTGGCACCGCTGGATGAGATCCGCGATGCGGTGAGCCTGTACGGTGACTATCGCTCAGGCTGGACCGTCTTCACGGACATGGGCTTGTACCAAGGCAAAGCCATCGGCCCACAGGTGGACCAAGCCTACCTGAATGCACTCGCCCGGCGCTTTCTACCGGCGATCGCGGGTGGCGTGGCGGCGACCATCCAGCGGGCGGCACCCGGTAGTGACGAACAGCTGGCCGCCCTGCGCGTGTACCGCATGATCGAGGATCGCGCCAATCGCCGACCGGAACTGGTTGAGCAGTGGATGGCCCGCGAATGGCAGCAGGTTTATCCCGGTCAGGGCCAGTTGCAGGCCGCGCTGATGCGTCATCTGCAGTACGGCCTGGCTTATGCTGATGTTGAATTGCCAGATTACCAGCGTGTGGTGGCGGATGCTCAACAGCAACTGCGCAAGCTGCCCCTGGCTCAACGCGTTTACATCAGCTTGAGGCAGCAGGCCCAGGAGCAATTGCACGGCGAATTGGACCTGCGCAACGAAATCGGGCCGGCCTTCGATATCGTTTATGTGCCGTTGACTGAGCGCAACCATCAGGCGGCCGTAGATGGCAGCCTGTCGCTGCCACCGCTGCTCACTGCGCGGGGCTTCCGGGACTACTTCGACCAACACAGCCAGAACGTGGCAGACCTCGCCCTGATCGACCAATGGGTATTGGGCGAGCGGCGCACCCTCGACTATTCCGAGGTGGACCGCCAGGCACTGACGGAGCGCTTGCGCGCCTTGTACAGCGCCGATTACATCGACAGTTGGCGGCGGGTGCTGAACCAGTTTTCGGTTACAGAATTTACCGACATGACCCATGCGTTGAGTGTTTTGGAGCAGGTTACCGGCCCGGCAGCGCCCATGCGGCGATTGTTGGAAACGGTGCGCGGCAACACGCTGATCTACCCTGAGCCTGCGGACAGCGAGAAGCAGCCACAAAGCACTCAACCAGGCCGCCTACAGGCCATGGGGATCTATCGGTCGTTTGCCGGGCTTTCGGGGATGCTCGATGTGCAGGGTGACAAGCCGTCCTACTATGACGAAACCCTGCAAGCCGTCAGTGCCGTGTACGACTATGTGAAAGCGGTGCAGGACAACCCGAATCAGGGCAAGGCCGCCCTGGCGGTGGCGCTGAGTCGGTTCTCGGAGAAAGAACCTGATCCCATCCGTAACCTGCAGCGCGTTGCCACTGGCTTGCCGGAACCGCTGAACCGGCATGTTCGACAATTGGCCCACCAGACATCTCAGGTGTTGATGGTCATGGCGCTGCGCGAGCTGGAGCAGCGCTGGGAGGCGGAGGTGTACAGCGTCTACCAGGAGCGCCTGGCTTCACGCTACCCCATCGATCCGGCCGGGCCGGATGTTTCGCTCAAGGACTTCGAGGCGTTTTTTGGCCCGCAGGGGCAGCTCAAGCGCTTTGAGGATCAGTACCTCACAGTGTTTTTGAAAGACAACCTCAATGCGCTCTATTCCAGCGCCGATGACGGCTATCTGGTGCGGCCTGAGGTGATGGAGCAAATGAAGCAGGCGGAATCGATTCGCAACGCGTTCTTCGACAACCGCGGTGAATTGAACGTGAGTTTTGGCCTGGAGCCGGTAGCCATCAGCAGCGGGTTGCGCGGCAGCGTCTTTGGTGTGGATGGTCAACTGCAGGCATTTGCGGACAAGAGTAAAGACCCGATTGGCATGATCTGGCCAGGCCCTGGCGAGGAGAGTGGGCATAGCCGCGTCACCTTGGTACAGGCAGCGGGTACGACGGTCAGCCTGGGCTATCAGGGGCCGTGGTCGTTCTACCGCCTGCTCAGTCGAGGTGGCTTGAACGCTCGCACGCCTACCAGCGTCGATCTAAGCTTCAGAATTGCTGGTGAGACTGGGCGTTACAAGTTCCACGCCACCGGCGCGAACAACCCCTTCACTCGCCAGTTGTTTGCAGGGTTCGCGTTGCCGCAGCGGTTGTTGCGCGACGGTGCGGCAGAGCGCTGACATAGACCCAAAATGAAAAATCCCGATGCCTGGAGTGGATCGGGATTCTTCTTCAGCTACACCAGCGGTTCAGTCTGGCCTGATCGCCCAGAGCTGCATTTCAAGGTTCGGGAACTCCCCCGCGATGTGGAAGCCAAAGCCACTCGCATCCTTGAACTGCTGCCAGGTTTCGTGCTGTCGATCCAGCTCGAAGTACACGAAGCCGGAGTGATGAGGCAGATAGCGGGGCGTTACCAGCTGAGGGATCAACGGTAAACCCGGCATTTGCAGTTGGATGAAGTGGTGCAGCTTCTCAAGCGGGGCGACCTTGCCCTGCTGCTGGAACCGCTTGCGCAGATCGTCGCCGGGCAAGTCGGCACGCACGGCAAGAATGAACGTCGCATCCTCCAGCAGCTTGCGCTCATGCAGAACGGCTGTCAGTTCACCGTACTTTCTCTGCTGGATCGGCAGGGAAACGGCCCGAGGCTGCAGGACGGTGCTCAGTGATCGGCGCAGGGTTTCCTCCAGCACATGGAAGGACTCTGAGAGGTTGTCATGCTGGTAGGCGGGGTATTCCATGGGTAACCGACCGTCATCGGTGAACGTCACCAGTTCACCGCAGGCCTGGCCCAGGGCGATATGCAGCTGTTCGGGGTGCACGTTGCGGCGACGCGCCAGGTGATGGAAGTAAGGGTGTAGGCGGTTCAGTACCTGCAACAGGGCGAAATCGGTGACATCGGCGATGCCGGACTGGCCGGGTGAGCAGATCCGTTCGGCGAGGTTGCGTGCGCGTTCTCGGATGAGCCCCGTGGTTTCCTCAAGGAACCGGTGCAGGGCAGGGGCGCCCTTGAGGGAAACGCTGGTGGGGTAAAAGTGCTGATCGAGCAACAGGCTGCCGTCGGCGCGCTTGTCCAGGACCTTGGCCGTTGCAAGGCAGCTGTAGGCGCTGTTGTCGTCATCCTGAAGCTTGAGCTGCAGGTTAGGAATGGCGACATCCAGGATCATCGAATCGCCGCTGCCGCCGTGGTTGTCCATGACGGGAACGCCTTTGGCGATGAAGCGGCCGTTCACATCCTCGCTGTCGGGCCAGCGTACTGCAGGGGCGCCTGGAGCATGCAAGGGAAGTGTCAGGTACACCTTTTTATTGGCAGTGCCTTGGGGAATTTCCAGTGGCGCGGGCGGTGGCATGTCACCGGGGATGTCGAAAACCGTGCCATCGGGCATCACGCCACGAGCGCGGACGATGGCCACCTTGCCGAAGCTCAGGTACTCCGCATTCAACTCCAGTTCGCTGAACCCATAGAAGGCATCGTTCAAACTGGACACGCGTTGTTGCAGTGCCGATTCGGCGGCGAAGGCCATCTGCTGGAAGTGCTGGGGTTTGACGAACACGCCTTCTTTCCACAGTACAGCGTTACGTGAAGTCATCGGGTATTCCTTCTTTCAATAGGGCTTTACGGGTTGCGGAGAAGTTCGCTGTCCTGACGCAGTTCGACGCCGTTGTTCTCGAAGTGGACGTGCACGGTGTGGCTGTAACCGCGGGGCTTGATGCGTATGGAATCCTTCCACTTGCCCTGTGGGTCATCCAGGCTCGCCACGACAGCGATGTAACGCGTCCGCTCGTTGATCTCTTCATGCTCAATGAACTTGAAATGGCCCGGCATCAACCGGAAGTCGTCAACGCTGATCAGGGTGCTGCCCAGTGCTTTGTCCAGATCTTCTTCCAATTGCTCATACGTGGCGTCCAGCAACAGGGAGTCGTCCCTGAGTTGAAGCACTTTGAACGCGATGGAGGAAGGTGCTTGTCGCTGCGCTTGGCTGGCGGGCTCTGGCGTCTCGGATTGCGCTGCTGTGTAACTGGCCAGCTGGGCAGGCGCACTGGGTGAGGCGAGGTAGTTCTGGTGCAGTTGTTCAGCCAGCGCCCCCATCTTGTCGGTCAACCCAACAGCATCTGTGGCACTGAGGGTCACTGCCAGCCTCGCCGATTGGTCAGGCGGCGGAGCAGGCTCCTCCAGGGTTGCGTGAGCTGAGCGGGCAACAACAGGTGGATCAGCCGCATACAGACTGAGCCCCACATGGCTGATGTCATTGTTGGGCCCGCCGACAGGGAGTGTCGGGTCCTTGATCAACTGGTACGCCTTGCTGATCGAGGTACAGCCGCTGAGTGCCAAGCAGGCCAGAGCCAGGCCGATGCGCTTGTTCATCGCATCTCCCCGCCGAAGATCTCGGCGATGGTGGGGTCAATGCGGGATTGCGCGACCCGGTCCAGATACGCCTGGGGATCAAGCTCATCTGTATGAACGGGCTCTGAGGGGCGGAACAGACTCAATGTATCGGTAGCCGGTTCGCCGAGGACCTGCAGTGGACACAGGCGCTGTGTGGCCTGCATGGCTGAAAGTGGATTGTTGGCAGAATGAAGTTCCGGCCGTTCTTCTACCTCGTTCTCATTGCCCAAGCGAATGGCAATCTGGTAGTCGCCGATTTGCAGCCTGTCGTTGTGCCTGAGGCGGATGGGCGTGCCAGATAGTAGAGCGGTGTCACTGCCGTTCATGAAGCTCATGCTGCTGTGGTTAATGAGGCAGAAATGGCCTTCATGCCAGCGGATTTCGCAGTGCACCGGCAGGATGCGTGCCTTGCGGTCATGCAGCCGCCAGGTCGCTTGCGTGCCGAGGGTGCCACCTGCTGTATCGAAGCGGTGCTGTGGCTCGCTGCCATGCAACAGGGTTTGTGGGTTGAGGACGGCCAGGGTCAGGTTGGGGGAGAGAACATGTGAACTCATGCGCGTACCATGATGCGAACAGGGGGGGGAGTGGAGTCTTTGTGGTCAGCTATGAAGCTGGTCCAACCCAGGTGAGTGCCATGCTCGGCCCGGAGGCTGAAAGGCGGCGCCTCTTCGGCACGCATGCGCAATTCCAGGTCGTACGCCCCGACATCGCGAAGCAGAAACTCCACCAGCCGGGCCAAGCGGTGGTAGTTTTCACCGCTGGGAAGGAATTCGCGAAACTGCTGTTGGTCCAGCCCTGCGATCACGATAGTGAACTTGCTGCTGCGTGACTCGGTGCTGCCGCCCACCAGGAAGTTGTCGTTGAGCGTGCAATTGCGCAAACCCAAGCCATTGCGCTGAGACTGCGGTATCCGCACGACGCGTTTCTCGAACTCGCGGATCGTCACGTCCTGAAGGTCGAAGCAGTGCGCGATCATGCCAGCCACCATGCCCGGTGATCGGCTGCGGCTGGCGATCATTCCCACGAAGCTCAGCAACCGGCTCCAGGGCAGGGGAGTCGCCCCGCGCAATGCCGCGTCATCCAGACCGATCATGGCAAATACGTAGCGGGAGAATCCGTCCGTGGCACCCGGTTGGAAGCGCCGGTAATAGCGATACTTGCGCCAGCCCTGATGCAACAGGGTATGCAGGCGATGATTGAAGAAGTTGAAGTAGGCCGGGCGTACACCGATGCCCTGCGCATTCTCATAGGCCACTTGGTCAAGGTAATAGCTGGGCAGCGGCGAGTCGGTGCCATGCAGGCCCAGGAAGGTGACTTGGATGCGGTAGCGATCATCCTTCAGACGGTCGGCACTCAGCACATCTGCGACGGGGAAGGACAGTTTCGGCGAAACCTCCAGTCGCAGCCGTCGTCGTGTCTCGTGAGACAGTGGGCGTTGCTCAAGATCATCCCCGTGGATTTGATACATTAGCTCCAAGAGCTGGAAGTACGAATACTGGTGGGCGTTGTTTAACAGGATAACCCTCAATCGCACGGATAGCCGCTCAGAAGGCTGGCGCTGCGCAGGTAGGCTTGGGGTGTCTCGCGCATGCCGTGTGGCAGCGTGCGCCAGTCGACCAGCAGGCATAGCGCATGCAGCGGCTGCCCGTCGCGATGGCCGATGACCATCCCGGCGAAGCTGCGGCGATACAGCGCCTGGGTCTGGTGCAGCGGGCGTGCCTGGTCGGCCCGGGCCAGGGTTTTCCTGGCCAGTTCGGGCAGTTGCGCCGGCGGTACGCTGAAATGCAGCGGAGCACCCTTGTCTTGCAGGTAACCCGCCTGGCGCACGCGCTGCCAGAGTTGTTGCCATTGGCTGGCGCCAGCGTGGGTAGCCAGTTCGCGGCCGAGTTCGAGCAGTTGCTCGGTCGGGACCTGGCGGGTGTCCAGTGCATGAAGGGAAAAGGGTGTCAGAAACAGCGAGGCGAACAGCAGGGGTTTGTACATGGAGCCTCCGGCATGAGTGGGAGCCCCATGCTTTCAGGCAGGCGCCGCCCCACCCAGCAGGAAATGCAGCGCCGGGGCCGGTGGCCGTTGTATCATTGCCGCGGCTTGTTGCGAGCCATTTGCCCCTGATGTTGCAAGGAACCTTCGATGACACACGTGCAGCGCCTCAAATATTCCCTTCTGATCATCCTGGTGGTACTGGGCCTGATGCTGGGCCTGTCCCACCTGCAGAAGGAGGGCACGATCAGTGAGCAGACCTTCCAGATGCTGGCCATCGCCATCGCCGTGGTGGTCGTGGTGATCAACGGTATTCTGCGACGCAAGGTCAAGCCTTGAGCCTGGCGGGCCGGCCAGTCATGGCCGGCCATGCGCTCAGCGCGAAGGCGTTTGCTCCAGCACGGCGCGCGCCTGGGGGTTGAGGCTGTAGCATTTGTCGCTGCCCAGCTGGATGACGCCCTCGGCGCACAGCCGCTTGAGCACTTCGCGTACGCTGAGGAATGACAGGGGGATGTCCAGTTGTTCCAGCTGCGCATGCACGCCGCGTACGCCAATGCTACGGCCATTGCGGTCGGCGGCGTGCAAGGCATCGATGACTTTCAGGCGGATCAGGCTGGTGCGCAGGCCGAAGCTGCGCAGTAGCTCGCGGATCTGTTCGTTGCCGATGCGTTCGTCAGCCAAAACGCCCTGTCCATTGGGCGCGTTGCCTGGGACGCGCCCAGCCTGGGTCGAGGTATGCGGGTTGTACATGTGAATGCTCCTTTTCGTGGACGAACCCGAAATATGGGTGCCTCACTTACTAGGACGAATGAGAACGGAAAAACTGCAGCCCGATCGCAAAAAAAATGCCTGGTTCTGTTCAAGACGTTCCATTGGCTTGTAGTACGTAAAATTTTCATTTGGCCATTCGTCTGATCGGGATGACCCCGAATCCGAGGAGTGCCTGTGTTTCCACTTTCCCGTCCCATGACTTGCGCTGGCCTGGTCGCGGCCCTGGTAGCCGTCAGCGTCGCTGCAGTGCCGGCGCAGTCCGCCGCAGCCGATGCCAGTGCGCAAATTCGCCGAACCAGTTACGGGGTGCCGCACATCGTGGCCAAGGACGAACATGGCCTGGGCTATGGCATCGGCTACGCCTACGCCCAGGACAACCTTTGCCTGTTGGCCAATGAAGTGCTGACCGTGAGCGGCGAGCGCTCACGCTACTTCGGTGCCAAGGGCAAAACCCTGGAGCAGCGTGACAACCTGGCCAGCGATGTGTTCTTCACCTGGCTCAACACGCCGGCGGCAGTCGATGCGTTCCTGCAGGCGCAGCCGGCGCCGGTAAAGGCGCTGCTGGCAGGCTATGCCAGCGGTTACAACCGTGCGCTGGCCGAGCGCCGCAGCCAGGGTTTGCCCGCCGAATGTGGCAGCGGCGAGTGGCTGCGGCCGATCAGCAGCGAAGACCTGGTCAAGCTGACCCGTCGGCTGCTGGCTGAAGGCGGTGTCGGGCAGTTCGTCGAAGCACTGGCGGGTGCGCAACCGCCAACATTGGCCAGCCGGCAAGCGTCGACAGGGTTCGCCACGGCGCTGGCCCGGCAGCAACGTTTTGCCGCGGAGCGCGGTAGCAATGCAGTGGCCGTCGGGGCGCAGCGTTCGGCCAATGGACGCGGCCTGTTGCTGGCCAACCCGCACTTCCCGTGGATGGGCGGCATGCGCTTCTACCAGATGCAGCTGACCATTCCCGGCCAGCTCGATGTGATGGGGGCAGCATTGCCGGGCCTGCCAGTGGTCAATATCGGGTTCAACCAGCATCTGGCCTGGACGCACACCGTCGACACGTCGAAGCACTTCACCCTGTACCGCCTGCAGCTCGACCCCAAGGACCCGACCCGCTACCTGCTGGATGGCAAATCGCTGCCGCTGACCCGGCAAACCGTCAGCGTTGCGGTCAGGGCCGAGGATGGCGGCCTGAGCCAGGTGCAGCGCCAGATCTACAGCTCGCAGTTCGGCCCGCTGGTGCAGTGGCCCGGGCGCCTGGACTGGGATGCACAGGCGGCCTACAGCCTGCGCGACGCCAACCTCGAGAACACCCGGGTGTTGCAGCAGTGGTACCAGATCAACCGTGCCGACAGCCTGGCGACGTTGAAAGGCTCGATTGAACAAGTGCAGGGCATTCCCTGGGTAAACACGCTGGCGGTGGACCAGGCTGGCAAGGCCTTGTACCTGAACCAGTCGGTGGTGCCTTATGTGGATCAGCAATTGCTGGATGCATGCAGCAACCCGCAGGCACAGGGGCGCCTGGTGGTACTGGATGGATCACGCAGCGCGTGCCAGTGGAAGGTGGATGCGCAGGCCGCACAGCCGGGGATCTTCCCCGCACGGCTGCTGCCAAGTCTGGAGCGCGAAGACTTCGTGCAGAACTCCAACGACCCGGCCTGGATGGCCAACCCGGCGCAGCCGTTGACCGGTTATTCGCCGCTGGTCAGCCGCAGTGACCAGCCGCTGGGCATGCGTGGCCGCTTTGCCCTGCACCGCCTGCAGGGTAAAGCCCGGTTGGGTGCTGACGACCTGCAGCGCATGGTGACCGATGATGAGGTTTATCTGGCCAGCCTGGTACTGCCAGACCTGCTGCAATGGTGCAAGGGCGCCGATGCGGATGTGCGGGCTGTATGCAGTAGCCTGGCGACCTGGAATGGCAAGGCTGACCTGGAGAGCGGCATTGGCCTGGTGCATTTCCAGAACCTGTTCGATGCCTTGGCCGAGCACCCGGAAAGCTGGCGGGTGGCCTTTGACCCGGCCGATCCGCAGCATACCCCGCGTGGGTTGGCGGTCGAGCAAGCAGCCGTGCGCAAACTGCTGCACCAGGCCGCGCTGGCTTCGCTCAAGCAGGTGAGTGACAGCGGTATAACAGGGGAGGCGCGTTGGGGGCAGGTGCAACATGCGAGCAATGGCACGCCGGTGCCGGGTGGCCCGCAGGCATTGGGCGTATACAACGCGATCTACAGCGTGCCGCACGGGCAGGGCAAGCGGCTGGTGGTCAGTGGTACCAGCTACCTGCAACTGGTCAGCTTTACCGACAAGGGGCCAGAGGCTCGTGGGCTGCTGGCGTTTTCCCAGTCCAGCGAGGCGGCTTCGGTGCATGCCAATGACCAGACCAAGGCGTTTGCGGCCAAGCAACTGGCGGTAATTCCGTTTACCGAGGCGCAGATCAAGGCGGATCCCGAGTACCGGGAAGTGGTGATCAGCGAGCGGGACAAGGGGGCAGTGGTTCAGCAGTAAGGCATTCCGGCCTCTTCGCGGGCTCGCCCGCTCCCACAGGTGCTGTACTGCTTTCAAGGGCGACGCAATCCCTGTGGGAGCGGGCGTGCCCGCGAAGCAGGCACCGCGGTGCATGGCACGGGCTTCGCCCGTGTTCGCGGGTAACCCCCACAGGGATCGCACCGCCTGTAACCTTGGTGCAATACCTGTGGGAGCGGGTTCACCCGCGAAGAAGTCGACTCGATCTGTCAGGAAAACTCGAACGGCGCCAGCTGGAACCCTTGCTCGTCAACCTGCAAGGCCCAGCCCCGGCGGTCCCAGTCGCCCAGCACGATACGCCGTGCCGGTTGCCCGTCCACCACCAGCTTGTGTATCGCCGGCCGATGGGTATGCCCATGCACCAACGTGCGCACACCATGCGCCGCCATCACCTTCGGCACTTCCTCCGGCGTGACATCGACAATCTCGGTGGACTTCATTCGCGTTTGCGTGCGGCTTTCGCTGCGTAGCTTGCGTGCCAGCTTGTAGCGGGCCGACAGCGGCAGGTGCCGCAACACCCACAGGCTCAGCCGGTTGCGCAGCAGACGGCGCATTTTCATGTAGGCCAGGTCGCGGGTGCACAAGGTATCGCCATGCATCAGCAGCACCTGTTCACCGCCCAGTTCGATCACGCAGGGGTCGTGCAGCAACCTGCAGCCGGCAGCGTCGCAGAAGGCCTGGCCGATCAGGAAGTCACGGTTGCCATGCATCAGGTAGATGGCCGTGCCGCTGTCGCTCAGCCGACGCATGTCGTGGCAGACCGACTGCTGGAAGGGGGTCATGGCATCGTCGCCGATCCAGGCTTCGAAGAAGTCGCCAAGGATGTATAACGCCTGGGCGTGACGGGCGCGGCCATCGAGCAGATCAAGAAACGCCCGGGTAATGTCCGGGCGTTCTTCTTGCAGGTGCAGATCGGAGATCAGCAGGATCACTCAATGATCTCGGCTTTCTCGATGATGACGTCGTCTTTCGGCACGTCCTGATGGCCAGCCTTGGAACCGGTGGCGACCTTTTCGATGGCGTCGACGATTTCACGGCCTTCGATCACTTCGCCGAATACCGCGTAGCCCCAGCCTTGCACGTTCTTGCCGCTGTGGTTGAGGAAGTCGTTGTCGGAGGAGTTGATGAAGAACTGCGCCGAGGCGGAGTGCGGCTCCATGGTACGTGCCATGGCGATGCTGTACTTCTTGTTTTTCAGGCCGTTGTCGGCTTCGTTCTGGATGCTGGCGCGGGTTTTCTTCTGGCTCATGCCCGGCTCGAAGCCGCCGCCCTGGATCATGAAGCCCTTGATTACGCGGTGGAACACGGTGCCATTGTAGTGGCCGTCCTTGACGTACTGAACGAAGTTTTCGGTAGTCAGCGGCGCTTTCTCGGCGTCCAGTTGCAGGACGATGTCGCCGTGGTTGGTGCTCAGTTTGACTTTGGACATGCTGAAACTCGCTCTTTCAAGGCAATCGGGAATTAGGGTGCGCAGGGCGCGGGTTATCACCTGACGCAGGATCAGGCGATCGCGACACATGGCGCGCACTGGCCATTTTGCCAGGCTGCGGCAAAAAGCCGTGATAAATCACGCCAGTTTGTCCGGGCCCGGCTGTCAGCAGCTTGACTGCTTCGGCTATGATAGGCCCTTTGATTCAATCGGCCTACCCAGGCCGGACACGTGCATTCAAGGATCCTATGAGCAAGCCCACTGCCGACAACGCGCCCAACGCCGCTGCCAAAGGCGCCCCCGCTGTCCCTGCGAACTTCCTGCGGCCGATCATCCAGGCTGACCTGGACTCGGGCAAGCACAGCAGCATCGTCACCCGTTTCCCGCCGGAACCCAATGGTTACCTGCACATCGGTCACGCCAAGTCGATCTGCGTCAACTTCGGCCTGGCCAAGGAGTTCGGGGGCGTTTGCCACCTGCGTTTCGACGATACCAACCCGGCCAAGGAAGACCAGGAGTACATCGACGCCATCCAGAGCGATGTCAAGTGGCTGGGCTTCGACTGGGCCGGCGACGTGCGCTACGCCTCCGACTACTTCGACCAGCTGCACGACTGGGCGGTCGAGCTGATCAAGCGTGGCAAGGCCTACGTTTGCGACCTTACCCCTGAGCAAGCCAAGGAATACCGTGGCAACCTCAAGGAACCGGGCAAGAACAGCCCGTTCCGCGAGCGTAGCGTCGACGAAAACCTCGACCTGTTCGCCCGCATGAAGGCCGGCGAGTTCAAGGATGGCGAGCGCGTGCTGCGGGCCAAGATCGACATGGCCTCGCCGAACATGAACCTGCGCGACCCGATCCTGTACCGTATTCGCCATGCCCACCATCACCAGACCGGTGACAAGTGGTGCATCTACCCGAACTACGACTTTACCCATGGCCAGTCGGACGCCATCGAGGGCATCACCCACTCGATCTGCACCCTGGAGTTCGAAGGGCATCGTCCGCTGTACGACTGGTTCCTCGACAACCTGCCGGTGCCGGCACACCCGCGCCAGTACGAGTTCAGCCGCCTGAACCTGAACTACACCATCACGTCCAAGCGCAAGCTCAAGCAGCTGGTCGACGAAAAGCACGTTGAAGGCTGGGACGACCCACGCATGTCGACCCTGTCCGGTTTCCGTCGCCGCGGCTACACCCCGGCCTCGATCCGCAATTTCTGCGAAATGATCGGTACCAACCGTTCCGACGGCGTGGTCGACATGTCGATGCTCGAGTTCAGCATCCGTGACGACCTTGACCGCACCGCGCCGCGCGCCATGTGCGTGCTGCGCCCGCTGAAAGTGGTCATCACCAACTATCCGCAAGGCCAGGTCGAGCAGCTCGAACTGCCGCGCCACCCGAAGGAAGACATGGGCGTGCGCGTGCTGCCGTTCTCCCGTGAGCTGTACATCGATCGTGACGACTTCATGGAAGAGCCACCGAAGGGCTACAAGCGCCTGGAACCGGCCGGTGAAGTGCGCCTGCGCGGCAGCTACGTGATCCGCGCCGACGAGGCGATCAAGGATGCCGATGGCAACATCGTCGAGCTGCGCTGCTCGTACGACCCGGACACCCTGGGCAAGAACCCCGAAGGCCGCAAGGTCAAGGGCGTGATCCACTGGGTGCCGGCCGAGGGCAGCGTCGAGTGCGAAGTGCGCCTGTACGACCGCCTGTTCCGCTCGCCGAACCCGGAAAAGACCGAGGAGGGCGGCAGCTTCCTGGACAACATCAACCCCGGCTCGCTGCAAGTGCTCAGCGGCTGCCGTGCCGAGCCGTCGCTGGCACAGGCGCAGCCCGAGGACCGCTTCCAGTTCGAACGCGAAGGCTACTTCTGCGCCGACCTGAAAGACAGCCAGCCGGGTCGCCCGGTGTTCAACCGCACCGTCACCCTGCGTGACTCCTGGGGCAGCTGAGGAACCGCCGTGCTTACCATCTACAACACGCTGAGCAAAGCGAAGGAAGTATTCAAGCCGCTGGATGGCAACAAGGTGCGCATGTACGTGTGCGGCATGACCGTATACGACTATTGCCACCTGGGCCATGGCCGCAGCATGGTGGCTTTCGACCTGGTCACCCGCTGGCTGCGCAAGAGCGGCTACGAGCTGACCTACGTGCGCAACATCACCGACATCGATGACAAGATCATCAACCGGGCCAACGAGAACGGCGAAAGCTTCGACGCCCTGACCGCCCGCATGATCGACGCGATGCACGAAGACGAGCGCCGCCTGAACATCCTGCCGCCGGACCAGGAGCCACGGGCCACCGACCATATTGCCGGCATGCACGCGATGATCCAGACCCTGATCGACAAGGGTTACGCCTACGCCCCCGGCAACGGCGACGTGTACTACCGCGTCGGCAAGTTCGTCGGCTACGGCAAGCTGTCGCGCAAGAAGATCGAAGACCTGCGCATCGGTGCCCGTATCGAGGTTGACGAAGCCAAGCAGGACCCGCTGGACTTCGTGCTGTGGAAGGGCGTCAAGCCGGGCGAGCCGAGCTGGGAATCGCCATGGGGCCCGGGGCGCCCGGGCTGGCACATCGAATGTTCGGTGATGTCCACCTGCTGCCTGGGTGAGAGCTTTGACATCCACGGCGGCGGCAGCGATCTGGAGTTCCCGCACCACGAGAACGAGATTGCCCAGAGCGAGGCGGCCACCGGCAAGCAGTACGCCAATGCCTGGATGCACTGCGGCATGATCCGAATCAATGGCGAGAAGATGTCCAAGTCGTTGAACAACTTCTTCACCATCCGCGACGTGCTCGAGAAGTACCACCCGGAAGTGGTGCGCTACCTGCTGGTGGCCAGCCACTACCGCAGCGCGATCAACTACTCGGAAGACAGCCTGCGCGATGCCAAGGGCGCACTGGAGCGCTTCTACCACGCTTTGCGTGGCTTGCCACGGGTGGCGGCCAAGGGTGGCGAAGAATTTGTCGAGCGCTTCAGCGTGGCGATGAACGACGACTTCGGCACCCCCGAAGCCTGCGCCGTGCTGTTCGACCTGGTGCGCGAGATCAACCGCCTGCGCGACAGCGACCTGGACGCGGCTGCCGGCCTGGCCGGTCGCCTGCGCGAGCTGGGTGATGTGCTGGGTGTGCTCCAGCTGGAAGCCGATGACTTCCTGCGTGCCGGTGCCGAAGGCAAGGTGAATGCCGCTGAGGTCGAAGGCTTGATCCAGGCGCGCCTGCAGGCGCGTGCGGACAAGAACTGGGCCGAGTCCGACCGCATTCGCGACCAGCTGACTGCCATGGGTGTGGTGCTGGAAGACGGCAAGGGCGGGACTACCTGGCGTCTGGCTGACTGATCGGTTTCAAGGGGGCTGCTCTGCAGCCGTCGCGACACAAGGCCGCTCCTACAGGATCAGCGCCGCATTCAATGCTTGCGCGATCCTTGTAGGAGCGGCCTTGTGTCGCGATGGGCCGCAAAGCGGCCCCGCTTTTATTTAGCCAACCCGGCCAACGGGCAGTGCAACACCAACCTGGCCCCACCCAGCTCGCTTTCTCCCACTTCCAGCCCGAAGCCATGCAGGTCGACGATCGCCGCAACGATCGACAACCCCAGCCCGAACCCCGCATGGCGATGGCCTTCATCGCTACGGTAGAAGCGCTTCAGCACTGCCGCCCGTTCCTCTTCAGGAATACCCGGTCCACTGTCCTCGATGGCCAGCTGCAGGCCCTTGTCATCCTGCGTGGCAGTAATCCGTACCAGCCCACCCTCGGGCGTGAACTTGATGCCGTTACCCACCAAGTTGGCCAGCGCCTCGAACAGCAGCTCGCGGTCACCGTGCAATGCCGGCAGCTCATCCGGTTGCCGCAGTTCCAGGCGGATGCCGCCATCTTCGGCCAAGGGCAGGTAGAAGTCGTGCAACTCCACCAGCAGTTCGTGCGGGTCAAGCTGGACGAAGCCGGCCCGCCGCTGGCGGTCTTCCAGTTCGCTGATGCGCAACAAACCGCGAAAACGCGCCATCAGCGTGTCGGTTTCGCCGATTGCCTGGTCCAGCGCCTCGGCCTGGGTGGAGTCCACCTCACTTTGCTGGCGAATGCGGTACAGCTGGGCGCGCAGGCGGGTGAGCGGGGTGCGCAGGTCGTGGGCGATGTTGTCGCACACGCCCTTGACCTCGTGCATCAGCCGCTCGATGCGATCGAGCATGGCGTTGACGATGGCCGCCAGCATGTCCAGCTCATCACGGCGGGCTGACAACGGCAGGCGGTGGGTAAGGTCGCCGGCGACGATCAGTTCGGCCTGGGCCTGGATCGCGCGGATGCGCTTGAGCGGCCGGCGCCTTAACAGGTACCAGCCGGCAAAGCCCGGGATCAGGGTCAGCGAGATGCCCCAGAGCAGGGCATGCAGGATGATCCGGGTGACCACGAACAGCGAGCCGTTGTCGCGCACCAGCACCAGCCAGCGGCCATCCTGCACCTTGATCGCTACCGCGTCGCAGCTGTCGCGTGGCATGTGCGGGTCGTCGGCGTCCAGGCAGCGTTTGAGTTCGTGAACCTTGCCGTCCAGCCCCAGCTCTGGCGGGACGGCGCGAATGCGCCCGCCAATCGGGTTGAGCTGGCTGTCGAACAGGCCATAGGCGTCGAAGCTGCGTTCTTCGAAGGCCTGGCTGGCGACCAGGGCGTCGTCCAGCTGTTTACCGCTCATGTGTGCGAACAGGTGCTGGCGTTGCAGCATGGAATGGCGGGTGAGCTTGTTCAGGTAGCTGGACACCTCGAAGTACAGCACCCCCATGAGGATGCTGCTCCAGGCCACGAACAGAAAGCTGTACAGCGCAAGCAGGCGGCTGGTCGAGGAGCTCCAGCCTTTAGACGGGTTCAGCAATGGCATAGCCGGAGCCCCGTACCGTACGGATCAGCGGCTGCTGGCCGGGTGAGTCGATTTTCTTGCGCAGGCGGCCGATGTGCACGTCTATCAAGTTTGTGCCCGGGTCGAAGTGGTAGCCCCAGACTTCCTCGAAAATCATCATCCGCGTGATCACCTGACCGCTATGGCGCATCAGGTACTCCAGCAACTTGTACTCGGTGGGCAGCAGATTGAGGGTCTGTTCGCCACGGCGGGCCTCGTGGCTGATCAGGTCCAGTTGCAGGTCGGCAACCTGCAGGCGGGTCTGGGTCATGGGCACGCTGTTGCGGCGTAGCAGTACTTCCACTCGCGCGGCCATCTCGTCGGAGGCGAACGGTTTGGTCAGGTAGTCGTCACCCCCGGCACGCAGGCCGCGTACCCGCTCGTCGACGTCGGAGAGAGCGCTGATCATAAGAATCGGCGTGGCGATCTTGAGGCTGCGCAGGGTGGTAACGATGGTCAGCCCGTCGACCTCGGGCAGCATGCGGTCCAGGGTGATCAGGTCGTAGCCGCCGGCAATGGCTTTGGCCAGGCCTTCACGGCCATTATCGGCCCAATCCACCTCCAGGCCGTGGCTGGTAAGTTCGGCGACGATTTCCTGGCCGGTGACGGCGTCGTCTTCGATGGTCAGTACGCGAGGCATGCTGGTTCCTGGGCATCTAATGGAGACTTGATTGTGCCAAAGAATAGCCAAACGGCGATTTAAGAAAAATTCATCTGGCTGCCTGGCGCCATGAAGTAATCCCTTGTGGGATCAACTGTCTTGCAAAAACTCAGAAGCTAGCGCGGTCCTTGTGGGAGCGGGCGTGCCCGCGAAGCAGGCAGCGCGATGGATGGCACCGGCTGCGCCGGTGTTCGCGGGCATGCCCGCTCCCACAGGTATCGTGCAGCTTTGGAATGATGTTTCAGCGTGCGCCGATGCCTTCAGCATGCATGATCTGCGCAATGATCGGCACTGGGGTCATCAGGTGCGAACGCATCATGGCACTGGCGCGCTTGGCGTCGCGGGCCAGGATCACTTCCACCAGTGCCGCATGCTCCTGGCGCTTGAGCTCCAGGGCCTGTTCGGAAAACACCGTCTGGGTCAACCACAGGTGCCGGTAGCGCTCGGCCTGGTCGAACAGGTAGGTGCGCGCCTGCAGCAGGTGCTTGGAGCCGCAGCCCGATGCAATCGCCGTATGGAACGCCTTGTGCCGCTCGTCCCAGACATCCAGGCGCTGCTCGCGGGTCTTGACTTCCACCACCTTGGCCAAGGTATGCGAGTGGGCCAGTACCGACGCCTCCCAGGCGTCGTCGCCACGCTCGATGGCCAGGGTGATGATCATTGCCTCCAGGTTGGCACGGGCATCGTAGATATCGTTCATCTCGTCCAGCGACATGGGCGCCACGCGGTAGCCTTTCTGGCTGATCGCATTGACCAGGTGCTCGGCCACCAGCTGCGAAAGTGCTTCCCGCAGTGGGCCCACGCCCAGGTCGTAGCGTTCCTTCAGGGTGCTCATCAACAGCTTTTCTCCGGGCTTGAATACGCCGCGGATGATGTCCTTCTTGAGCCTCTCATACCCGCTGAATGCTGAGTTTTGTCGGGGGGCGAGCGCTTCCAAGGTCCTGTTCCTCAAACCGTTTTGACGATCATACCGAAAGCGTTCGCCGGCGAAAAACAATGGACAAACTTGTGTTTTGTCGCTGAAGAATAAAAATGTAGACATTTTTGGATTGTGGCGATATTTTTACCTCGCCCGCACTGATCCAGGTCATGACCGGACGGCGCCACCCACCTTTTTTGCCAGGACACTGCCATGAACGCTTTTACGCAGATCGACGAACTTGTGATGCCGCTGCCGCTCGAACCGCGTGGTTACACCATCGCTCCCTCGAAACAGTCGCCACGCCTGCTTGAGATCACCTTTGCCCGTGAAACGGTCGAAGCGTTCGTCCAGGCCGTTGCCCAGTGGCCGGTGCAGGCGCTGGAATACAAGTCGTTCCTGCGTTTCCGTGTTGGCGAGATCCTCGACGAGCTGTGCCAGGGCACCCTGCGCCCGGTGCTGCTCAACACCATCCTCAACCGCGCCAGCGGCGGCATGCTGATCACCCCGGTCGGCCTGGATGACGTGAGCCAGGCCGAGGACATGGTCAAGTTCACCACCGCCTGCGCACACCTGATCGGGCGCTCCAACTACGATGCCATGAGCGGTCAGTTCTATGCCCGCTTCGTAGTGGTCAACAGCGACAACTCCGACAGCTACCTGCGCCAGCCGCACCGGGTCATGGAGCTGCACAACGACGGCACCTTCGTCAACCAGATCACAGACTACGTGCTGATGCTGAAAATCGACGAAAAGAACATGGAAGGCGGCAACTCGCTGCTGCTGCACCTCGACGACTGGGAGCAGTGCGACGAATTCTTCCGTCACCCGCTGGCCCGTCGCGAAATGCGCTGGACCGCACCGCCGAGCAAGAAAGTGTCCGAGGATGTGTTCCACTCGGTGTTCGACACCGATGCCGAAGGCCGCCCGACCATGCGCTACATTGATCAGTTCGTGCAGCCGGAAAATTACGAGGAGGGCATCTGGCTGAACGCCTTGTCCGAATCGCTGGAGGGCAGCGCGAAGAAGCTTTCGGTACCGGTGGGCGTGGGTAGCTTCCTGCTGATCAACAACCTGTTCTGGCTGCATGGCCGCGACCGCTTCACGCCGCACGAAGGCCTGCGCCGCGAGCTGATGCGCCAGCGCGGCTACGTAGCCTTCCCCAAGCCGCTGTACCAGCGCGGGCAATAATGACAGGGCGCGGGGCGGGCGCCCGCCCACGCGTCTTTGCACAAAACGATGCCACCAGGGCCCGCGCGGGCCTTGGTGAGCCAGTCAGGCAATGCCTGCGTGTGAGGTAAGGCTGTGTACGATTTCATCATCATTGGCGGTGGCATTGTGGGCATGTCCACGGCCATGCACCTGATCAAGGTCTACCCGGATGCGAAGATTCTCCTGCTGGAGAAAGAGTCCGGCCCGGCCCGCCACCAGACCGGCCACAACAGCGGCGTGATCCACGCCGGCGTGTACTACACCCCCGGCAGCCTCAAGGCGCGCTTCTGCCTGGAAGGCAACAAGGCCACCAAGGCCTTCTGCACCCGGCACGGGATCCGCTTCGATGAGTGCGGCAAGCTGCTGGTGGCCACCAACGACCTTGAAATGCAGCGCATGAAGGCGCTGTGGGAGCGCACCGCGGCCAATGGCCTGGAGCGCTACTGGCTGTCGGCGGCCGAGCTGCGCGAGCGCGAGCCCAATATCGTTGGCATGGGTGGCATCTTCGTGCCCTCCAGCGGCATCGTCAATTATGCTGAAGTGACTGCGGCCATGGGGGCCGAGTTCCAGCGCGCCGGGGGTGAAATCCGCTATGGCGCCGAGGTGGTCGGCCTGCAGGAACTGGCCAGCGAAGTGATCGTACGCACGCAGGCTGACGAATTGCGCAGCCGTTTCCTGGTGACTTGCTCGGGCTTGATGGCCGACCGCGTGGTGAGCATGCTGGGCTTGCGTACCGAGTTCGTCATCTGCCCGTTCCGGGGCGAGTACTATTTGTTGCCCAAACAGCACAACCAGATTGTCAACCACCTGATCTACCCGATTCCCGACCCGTCCATGCCGTTCCTGGGGGTGCACCTGACGCGCATGATCGACGGCACCGTCACCGTCGGCCCCAACGCCGTGCTGGCGATGAAGCGCGAGGGCTACCGCAAGACCGACGTCAGCCCGGCCGACCTGTTCCAGACCCTGACCACCCCGGGCATCCTCAAGGTGCTGGCGAAGAACTTCCGCCCTGGCCTGATCGAGATGAAGAACTCGCTGTTCAAGGGTGGCTACCTCAAGCAGGTACAGAAGTACTGCCCGAGCATCACCAAGGCCGACCTCACGCCATACCCGGCCGGCGTGCGTGCCCAGGCCGTGTCGCGTGACGGCAAGCTGATCGACGACTTCCTGTTCGTCAACACCGCGCGCAGCGTCAATGTGTGCAACGCACCATCGCCGGCCGCCACCTCCGCCATCCCGATCGGTGCCTACATCGTCGACAAGGTATGCGAGCAGGTCGGCCGGCAGGGCGGCAGTTTCCCCAAGGCCGACCTGGCGCCTCGTCAACGGGCTGGCGGCTGACCTGCCCGTAACACGTTCTGCGGTTTCGTTTTACTCAACCCGTACTGCCCTACTCACCATCTGGGGCAGGGCGGGCTTTTTCGCGCCTGCGTCGGTGACGTGCAAGCCGGCGGCCCCTGCGTGGGCATGACAAAAACAACAAGGTAGCGCCATGCAAACCCACAAGAACAATTTGAGTCATGGATTGAAATCCCGGCATGTCACCATGCTGTCCATTGCCGGCGTGATCGGCGCCGGCCTGTTCGTCGGCTCCGGCCGCGCCATTGCCGAAGCAGGGCCCGCCACCATCCTGGCCTATATCCTGGCCGGCGCACTGGTGGTGCTGGTGATGCGCATGCTGGCCGAAATGGCCGTTGCGTCGCCAGACACCGGTTCGTTCTCTACCTATGCCGATCTTGCCATTGGCAAGTGGGCCGGCTACACCATCGGCTGGCTGTACTGGTGGTTCTGGGTACTGATCATCCCCATCGAGGCCAACATCGCCGCCACCATCATAAATTCCTGGGTCCCGCAGCTGGAGATCTGGGTCCTGTCGTTGGTGATTACCCTGTTGCTGACCGCCACCAACCTGTTCAGCGTGAAGAACTACGGTGAGTTCGAGTTCTGGCTGGCGCTGGTGAAGGTGGTGGCCATCGTCGGTTTCATCGCGCTGGGGGTGTGCGCCATCTTCGGCCTGCTGCCAGGCTCCGGTGTCAGTGGCGTATCGCGCCTGTGGGATAGCGGCGGTTTCATGCCCAACGGGTTTGGTGCGGTGCTGAGTGCCATGCTGATTACCATGTTCTCGTTCCTCGGGGCCGAGGTGGTAACCATCGCTGCCGCCGAATCCGACGAGGCAGGCAAGCATATTTCCAAGGCCACCAATTCGGTGATCTGGCGCATCACGCTGTTCTACATTCTGTCGATCTTCATTGTCATCGCGCTGGTGCCCTGGACCGACCCGCGCCTGGCCACCGAAGGCTCCTATGTCACGGTGCTGGACACCCTCGGGGTACCGAATGCCAAGGCGATCATCGACTTCGTGGTGCTGACCTCGGTGACCAGCTGCCTCAACTCCTCGCTGTACACCGCTTCGCGCATGGTCTATTCGCTGAGCCGTCGCGGTGACGCCCCGGCCTGCGCCCAGGTGACCAGCCGCAGTGGCACGCCGGTGGTGGCGGTGCTGCTGTCTACCGGTGCAGCGTTCCTGGCGGTGATTGCCAACTACCTGGTGCCGGCCAAGGTGTTCGGCTTCCTCATGGCAAGCTCCGGCGCCATTGCCCTGCTGGTGTACCTGGTGATCGCCGTTTCCCAGCTGCGCCTGCGCCAGCGCCTGACCGCACAGGGCAAGACGTTGGGCTACCGCATGTGGCTGTTCCCGTGGCTGACCTGGGGCGTGATCCTGTTCATCAGCGGTGTGCTGGTGTTGATGCTGTTCCGTCCGGACCACCGCCTTGAAGTGGTATCGACCATGGTGCTGGCGGTGCTGGTGGTGTGTTCGGGCCTGCTGGTCACGCGGCGTCGGGCACGCGGGGCACCGGTGACTCGTGTGGGGCAGAGTGCCTGAAGTACGGCCTTACGATTGGGTCATTGCAGACAGACGAGCAAGTCGCATCAGGCTGTGAGAGGATGTCCGCCATCACAGCCAGGACCCCGAACACAGCCTGATGAAGACACCGAAAAGAATCGAACCCCTGATCGAAGACGGCCTGGTCGACGAAGTCCTGCGGCCGTTGATGAGCGGCAAGGAAGCCGCCGTGTATGTGGTGCGCTGCGGCAGCCAGGTACGCTGCGCCAAGGTCTATAAAGAAGCCAACAAGCGCAGTTTCCGCCAGGCCGCCGAGTACCAGGAAGGCCGCAAGGTACGCAACAGCCGTCAGGCCCGGGCCATGGCCAAGGGCAGCAAGTACGGCCGCAAGGAAGCCGAAGACGCCTGGCAGAACGCCGAAGTGGCGGCGCTGTTCCGCCTGGCCGGCGCTGGCGTGCGGGTGCCCAAGCCTTACGACTTCCAGGACGGCGTGCTGTTGATGGAGCTGGTCACCGATGCCGACGGGGACGCGGCCCCACGCTTGAACGACGTGCACCTCGAGGCCGACGATGCCCGTACGTACCACGCCTTCGTCATTCGCCAGATCGTGCTGATGCTATGTGCCGGGCTGGTGCATGGTGACCTGTCCGAGTTCAACGTGCTGCTAGGCCCGGACGGGCCGGTGATCATCGACCTGCCGCAGGCGGTGGATGCCGCGGCCAACAACCATGCCTTCAGCATGCTGCAGCGCGACGTGGCGAACATGGCCCATTATTTCGGGCGCTTTGCGCCGGAGCTGAAAAGTACCCGCTATGCGCAGGAAATCTGGGCCTTGTACGAGGCCGGCAAATTGCTGCCTGATAGCGAATTGACCGGCGTGTTCGAGGATGACGAACATGAAGCCGACGTAAATGGCGTGATGCGCGAAATTGACGCAGCCCGGCTGGATGATGCCCGGCGCCGCGCGGCGCGCGCCGAGGCAGAGCATGGGGCGGCGAGGGCAGAGGAGCCTGCGCCGCCCTGGCTTCAGTAATAGGTTGTCTGCACTGGCCTCTTCGCGGGTAAACCCGCTCCCACAGGATCGCGCTGTACTTGTGGGAGCGGGTTTACCCGCGAAGAGGCCGGCACAGGAAAAATGCAGCCATTGCCTTTGACGCAAGACAATATCTCGTCATCTGGCCTTTTCACTGGCGCGTGACAGGCATAAGGTATACGCCGTTCAAATTCCCTGGAGCTGTCATGTCCAACCAATTTCCGTCCGTTCGTCCACGCCGCCTGCGCCAGAACGAGTCCCTGCGCACGATCTTCCAGGAAACCGAGTTCCGCCTTGAAGACCTGATCCTGCCGATCTTCGTCGAAGAGGGCATCGATGACTTCGTGCCGATCACCAGCATGCCAGGCGTCAACCGCATCCCCGAGAAGCTGCTTGCGCAGGAAATCGAGCGCTATGCCCGCGCCGGTATCAAGTCGGTTATGACCTTTGGCGTTTCGCACAACCTGGACGCCGTCGGCAGCGACACCTGGAACGAAAACGGCCTGGTCGCGCGCATGTCGCGCATCTGCAAGGACACCGTGCCGGAAATGGTGGTGATGTCCGACACCTGCTTCTGCGAATACACCAGCCACGGCCACTGCGGTGTGCTGCACGACCACGGCGTGGACAACGACGCCACCCTGGCCAACCTGGGCAAGCAGGCAGTCATCGCCGCCGCTGCCGGTGCCGATTTCATTGCCCCGTCGGCGGCGATGGACGGCCAGGTCCAGGCCATCCGCAGCGCCCTGGACGGTGCCGGCTTCCACGACACCGCGATCATGGCCTATTCCACCAAGTTCGCTTCGTCGCTGTATGGTCCGTTCCGTGAAGCCGGTGGTACCGCGCTGAAGGGCGACCGCAAGAGCTACCAGATGAACCCGATGAACCGTCGCGAAGCCGTGCGTGAGTCGCTGCTCGACGAGCAGGAAGGGGCCGATGTGCTGATGGTCAAGCCGGCCGGTGCCTACCTCGACGTGATCGCCGATATCCGTGCAGCATCGCGCCTGCCGCTGGCGGCCTACCAGGTAAGCGGTGAATACGCGATGATCAAGTTCGGTGGCCTGGCGGGCGCCATCGATGAAGGCCGGGTGGTGCGTGAAAGCATCGGCGCGATCAAGCGTGCCGGTGCCGACCTCATCCTCACCTACTTCGCCATGGACCTGGCCCGCGAAGGTATCTGACCGCGAGCCGCTGCCCCTGCAAGCCGCTGTCATCGCAGCGGCTTTTTCTTGCTGCGCAGCAACCGGCGAGGAAAATCACAAAAAAGCGGTAAGCGCTGAATTATTTAGTGTCCCGTTGTATCTCATCCCTTAGAGCATTCATCGACAGGGATACGGACATGAAACCTCGCAAGAAAAACCTCCAGCCAATCGGCCTGAAGGACATCACCATTGTCGACGATGGCAAGATGCGCAAGGCAATCACCGCGGCCGCATTGGGCAACGCCATGGAGTGGTTCGACTTCGGCGTCTACGGCTTCGTCGCCTATGCCCTTGGCAAGGTATTCTTCCCCAACGCCGACCCAAGCGTGCAGATGATCGCGGCGTTGGCCACGTTCTCGGTGCCGTTTCTGATCAGGCCTCTGGGCGGGCTGTTCTTCGGTGCCCTGGGTGATCGGTTCGGGCGGCAGAAAATCCTTGCTGCAACCATCGTGATCATGTCGCTCAGTACCTTCGCCATCGGCCTGATACCGTCCTATGCCAGCATCGGTATCTGGGCGCCGATCCTGTTGCTGCTGGCCAAGATGGCCCAGGGCTTCTCGGTGGGGGGCGAGTACACCGGTGCGTCGATCTTCGTCGCCGAATATGCCCCCGATCGTAAACGGGGGTTTCTCGGCAGTTGGCTGGATTTCGGCTCGATCGCCGGGTTCGTGTTGGGTGCCGGTGTGGTGGTGTTGATCTCTACGGTGCTGGGTGAGGAAAAGTTCCTCGAATGGGGTTGGCGCCTGCCGTTCTTCCTCGCCTTGCCGCTGGGCATCATCGGCCTGTACCTGCGTCATGCGCTGGAGGAGACGCCAGCCTTCCAGCAGCACGTCGACAAGCTGGAGAAAGGCGACCGCGAAGGCCTGGCGACCGGGCCGAAAGTGTCGTTCAAGGAAGTGGCCACCCAACACTGGCGCAGCCTGGTGACGTGCATCGGCGTGGTGATCGCCACCAACGTCACCTACTACATGTTGCTCACGTACATGCCCAGCTACCTGTCGCACAACCTGCATTACAGCGAAGATCATGGCGTGCTGATCATCATCGCGATCATGGTCGGCATGCTGTTCGTGCAGCCCATGATCGGGCTGCTCAGCGACAAGTTCGGCCGTCGACCGTTCATCATCGTCGGCAGCGTCGGCCTGTTGGTGCTGGCCATCCCGGCATTCATGCTGATCAACAGCGGCGTGCTGGGGGTGATTTTTGCCGGGCTGCTGATCATTGCCGTGCTGCTGAACTTCTTCATCGGCGTGATGGCCTCGACACTACCGGCAATGTTCCCCACACACATCCGCTACAGCGCCCTCGCCAGCGCCTTCAATATCTCGGTGCTGATCGCCGGCCTTACCCCGACCATCGCCGCCTGGCTGGTGGAGAGTACTGGCAACCTGTACATGCCGGCCTATTACCTGATGGTGATCGCGGCCGTGGGGCTGGTCACCGGCCTGACCATGAAGGAAACCGCCAACAAACCGCTGCGCGGCGCGGCACCGGCAGCATCGGATATCGAGGAAGCGCGTGAGCTGCTGCAGGAGCATCACGACAACATCGAGCAACGGATCGAGGACATCGATGCGCAGATTGCCGAACTGGAGGCCAAGCGCAAGTTGCTGGTGCAGCAGCACCCGCGCATCGAGTGATCAGTGCGGCATGTAGCCACGCAGCCATGTCCGCGGAATGAACCGCGACACCAGGGCCAGCACGCAGGCCAGCGCGCAGCTGCCGGCCAGCGCCTGCAGGCCCAGGTGGTGCTCTAGCCAGGCACCCAGCGCGGCGCCCAGCAGCATGCCGGCCCAAGGTACCAGTTGCACCCGCCAGCCATTGCGCCGTTCGCCCAGCAGCCAGCGCCCCAGCCCGCGACCGAAGCGTGACAGGGCGCCGGTGACATAGGTCAGGCCGATCGGCAGGCCGTTCACCTGTTCGACCACGGCATTGATCATGCCCATGGCCAGCGTGGCAGCGAGTAACGCTGGAAAGGTCACTGCCAAGGGCCATGCGGCTGCAAAGGCCAGCAGGGCAGCGACCACAAGCAGCACCGGCCAGGCCCGACGGCGGAAACCGCGCGCCAGCAGCACGCCCAGGGCGTTGCCGACGACAAAGCCCAGCACCGCAGCACTCAGGCGCAGCACCAGGGGCAGGTCCGCATCGCTGATGGCGACGGCCAGGCGCGTAGTGTTACCGCTCATGAACGACACGAAGTCGCCCAGCGCCAGCAGGCCGATGGCATCGGTCATGCCGGCCAGCACCGACAGGCCGGCGACCAGGCCGAGGCCGACACGGCCACGCAGCACCTGCAGGCGCAGCCGCTTGGCTGTGCGCGCGGGGAGGGTATTGGGCAGCATGCTCGGGAACTCAGCGAGGCATTTCGCGGGCCAGGGTACTCTTGATGGTGCGTTCCACGACATCGACCAGCACCATGGTCTGGTGGTCCACTTCGATGTTGAGCAGCTCGCCGGCCTTGTAGCCAGGGAAGGTGGTCTGGCGCAGGGTTTCCGGGATCAGGTTTATGGTGATCACGTTGTCCTCGACATCGGCTACGGTCAGGCTGCAGCCGTTGACCCCGATGAAGCCGCGCGGGAACACGTACTTGCCCCATTCCGGTGGCATGCGGAATTTGATGAAAGCACCGGTTTCCTTGATCGACAGCTCGACGATTTCGGCGGTGGTGGCGATGTGGCCGGCCATCAGGTGGCCGCCGACTTCGGCGTTCATCTTCGCCGAGCGTTCGATGTTGACGCCCTGGCCGGCCTTGAAGTTGCGCAGGTTGGTGCGCTCGAGGGTGGCGGTCATGGCGTCGAACCTGACCTGGGTGCCATTGATCTCGGTAACTGACAGGCAGGTGCCTTCGACACTGACGCTGGCGCCGATCTTCAGCTCGTCGAGCAGTTCCGGGGTGAGGTCGATGGTGAACTGGTTGTGGCCCGGGTAGGTGGTCACATCAAGCAGAGGGCGGACGGCCTGGACGATGCCGGTGTACATGGAGTTGCTCCTGGGCACGAAAAATAAAACTACCGAACGCTATGCCCGTGGAGCGGTAAAAGCAAGCCGGCCATTTGTCTGGAGCTCTAAACCCACAGGTACGGCGCACTCCGTCAGCTGCAGGTGACCCTGTGAGAGCGGGCATGCCCGCGAAGCAGGCGACGCGGTGAATGGCACCGGCTGCGCCGGTGTTCGCGGGCGCGCCCGCTCCCACAGGTATGGCGCATTCCTTCAGTTGGTCAGGTCCCTGTGGGAGCGGGCATGCCCGCGAAGCAGGCGACGCGGTGGATGGCACCGGCTGCGCCGGTGTTCGCGGGCGCGCCCGCTCCCACAGGTATGGCGCAAT